>JBDSLX010000385.1:0-7913 GCA_039916145.1 Verrucomicrobiota bacterium
TTGCAATTTCCCTTAAACGAACTTCCAAAATAAATCAGGAAAATTTTCTTCCGTTTCAGGCAATCCGCTGTAGAACTTCCCGACATTCTATGCGTCAACATCTTTGCCGTTTTCTTGGGCTGGCCGGTTTTCTGGCCGCATTTTCTTCCACCACTTCTCAGGCCGAACCAATGGATCGCGGAGTCCTCGGCAAAATGGACGCGCAAATCAATGCCGCCATCGCCGAGAAAAAACTTCCCGGGGCGGTGATTTGGGTCGAGCACGACGGCGATGTTTATCACAAGGCGTTTGGCGACCGCGCCGTCGAGCCGAGGTTTGAAGAGATGACGCGCGACACGATTTTCGACGCAGCGTCGCTCACAAAAATTGTGGCTGGCACCCCGGCGATCATGATTTTA
The DNA here is from genome assembly GCA_039916145.1 of Verrucomicrobiota bacterium. Taxonomy (GTDB): domain Bacteria; phylum Verrucomicrobiota; class Verrucomicrobiia; order Limisphaerales; family CANJXF01; genus CANJXF01. Next base: position 399 of record JBDSLX010000385.1, read on the forward strand.
GTTGAGCGCGACAAGGTGAAACTCGATGAACCTGTTTCGACTTACATTCCCGAATTCAAAGGTAACGGCAAAGAGGCGATCACGGTGAAACAACTGCTCACGCACACTTCCGGTTTGCGGCCCGACATCGACACAAAAGCGAAATGGAAGGGGAACGACACCGCGATTCGCATGGCGTCGCAGGAAAAATTGGAAAATAAGCCGGGCGAAAAAGTCGTTTACAGCGACATTAATTTATTTCTCGTCGGCGAAATCGTGCAGCGCGTCAGCAAAATGAAATTGAATGAGTTTGTCGCCAAGGAAATTTATGAGCCGTTGAAAATGACGGACACAGGCTACCTTCCGCCCCGAAAAAAACTGGCGCGCGTCGCCCCCACGGAAAAAACCGACGGCGAAATTTTGCGCGGTGTGGTGCACGATCCGACAGCGCGTTACATGGGAGGTGTGGCCGGACATGCAGGAATTTTCACGACGGCTCCTGATCTGGCTCGTTACGCACGGATGCTGCTCAATGAGGGTGAACTTGACGGCGTGCGGATTTTCAAACCGGAAACCATCAAGCTGATGACCAGCGTGCAAACTCCCCCGGAAAATCCAATGCGTCGCGGCCTCGGTTGGGACATTGATTCTGGTTACAGCCGTCCGCGCGGAGAAATTTTTCCGCTCGGCTCCTTCGGCCATACTGGTTTCACCGGCAACGCGTTTTGGATCGATCCATTTTCCAAAACGTTCTGGATTTTTCTTTCCAATCGCGTGCATCCCAACGGCAAAGGAAATGTGCTCGAGCTTTACAAATCGTTGGGAACTGTGGCCGCAGAAGCCGTCACCGATTTCGACTTTAGTTACGTTCCTGACGCGTTGCCGCCGAAAATCAGCGAGAAACAAGCGGCTTCGACCAATCGTTTGAGCAATGACGTGCCCAGCGTCCTCAATGGCATCGATGTTTTGGAGAAACAAAAATTTGCGCCGTTAAAGGGAATGAAAGTCGGACTCATCACCAATCACACGGGAAAAAATCGCCAGCGTTATCCGACGATTGATTTGTTGATGAATGCGCCGGAGGTCGAACTCAAAGCGTTGTTTGCGCCGGAGCACGGACTTTACGGTTTGTTGGATGAAGCGGTGGCAGACAGCGTAGATGAGCGAACCGGTCTGCCCGTTTACAGTCTTTACGGGAAAAATCGCGCGCCAACGGCCGAGCAAATGCGCGGTCTCGATGCGCTGGTTTTCGATATTCAAGACGTCGGTTGCCGATTCTACACTTATATTTCCACCATGGGGCTGGCGATGGAAGCCGCTGGCAAACATGGCTTGAAATATTTCGTCCTCGACCGCGTGAATCCGATTGGCGGCGTTGCCCTGGATGGTCCGATGCTCACTGGCAAAACCAGTTTCGTCGGCTACCACAAGTTGCCGTTGCGTTACGGGATGACCATTGGGGAACTGGCGCAAATGTTCAAAGAAGAGCGCAAAGTCAAAATCGATTTGACGGTGATTCCAATGGAAGGATGGAAGCGCCAACAGTGGTTTGACGAAACCGCCCAACCCTGGGGAAATCTTTCGCCGAATATGCGCAACATCACGCAGGCAACTTTGTATGCCGGCGTCGGGGTTTTGGAAACAACCGCTGTTTCGGTCGGACGCGGAACCGACACGCCGTTTGAAGTTCTGGGCGCGCCATACATTCATGATCTGAAACTGGCTTATGAATTGAACCAGCTCGGTTTGAAAGGAGTTCGTTTCGTGCCGATTCGTTTCACGCCGGACGACAGTGTTTTTAAGAATCAATCCTGTGCCGGGATAAATATTGTTTTGACCGACCGCGATCATTGCGAGGTGGTGGACATCGGCATCAGCATCGCGAAAATTTTGAATCGCTGGTATCCCGAACAATTTGGCCTCAAGAAAATGGATCGCTTGCTGATCAACAAACAAATTTTAGCGGCGATCAAAGAGGATAAGTCGCTCGAAGAAATCAAAAAACTTTACGAGCAGGATTTGCAGGATTTCGCCCAGCGCCGCGAATCGTATCTGCTTTACAAATAATCGCGTAGTCGCGACAAGGAACCCGGGGGGAAATTTCGCGTAAGTTTATTTTCAACTTGCCTCGGAGATTTCACAAGCTTTGGAGTGGCGGTGTAGCGCAGATTTCCAATCTGCCGTATCGCGGGTTTCAAACCGCTGGCGGTAGGTCGGCTCAATTCGTGTGCCGCACCCCTGCCGATTGAAAATCGGCGATACGGCAGGTTGGAAACCTGCGCAACGATGCTTACTCATCACCGCTCGCCAACATTATAAAACCCCGGGGTTCGCCCGCGTTCTTACGAGTCGCAGCTACAAATCATCACGGCACCAGAACGATTCGATAAAATTTTCCATAACTCCCGAATGGAGCCGGAGAATTATCGAGCCACTGCGCGGTTGTTCCAGTGCCGGAGATGTGAGGCATCACGGTTTTCCAGGTGACGAGGTCGCCGCTGGATTGAATATAATAAATGGTATTCGCACTCGTGTTGAATTCCAATGCCAGTATTCCTTCCCCATTTAAAAATGCGCGCGTGATTGAAGTGGTCAGCGGCTGTGACGGAAGATTGGAAAACAACAACTCGGTGACAAGTCTGGGAGTCGGCTTCATGCGGCTGGGGACATAATATTTGAGCGCGATGTCCGCGAAGCTACCCGCTGGAATCGGTGCATTGTGTTGCACATAAGGAATGCCATTGCTCGTGCCGTTCGCATTGAAGAGTCGTTCGCCGCCGTGCAAATCATAAACCCAAACGCGGACAGCGTGGAATCTGTTCGGAGTGGAGTTCGTCACCCGAATGATTTGCTCAAACAGTCCGCTTTGAATACTCAGGTATAGGGGAATAAAATCGTCGAACGGAGGACGAGCCAGGATGGTGGCGGAAACCACGCTCGATGTAGCCGTAAAATTCCGGTTGTCCGTTGCCCTCGCGCTGAACTGGATTGTTCCCACCGATAAATTGCTGCGCACATAATAAAATGGAGCGGAAAGACTTTCGGCGACTTTGTTCGTCAATTCAAAGAACTCAACTTTGTTCACGGTTCCATCTGAATCGCTGGCGTCAGCGACCACCGAAACATTTTGTCCAGCAATGAACGTTGTGCCGTTGGTAGGATTGATCACGCTGACGATTGGCCGCGCGTTGACGGTGGCGGCAAAGGTTTTTGTGCCGGTTAAATTGGGCGAACCATTATCCGTCGCGCGAACGGTGATGTTGTAAATTTGGTTGCCTTGCTCGCTTGCGGGAGTCCACGCAAACAAACCGCTGATTGGATCAATGGATGCGCCGGTTGGCGCGTTTTCCAAACTGAATGAAAGAGTGTTGGTTGGAATATCTGCGTCCGTGGCAAGCGCTGAGAAGGTCAACAGACTTTCTTCATTCACGAGCTTGGCGGCGATGTCATTCACGGTCGGCGCGCTGTTCACTTCATTAACCACAATCGTAAAACTGTTCGTCGCACTCAATGCAGGCGAACCATCGTCGGTCACGCGCACCGTGATGGTGTTTGTGCCAGGCCCTTGGATTTCCGAAGGTGTCCAAGTCAAAACGCCATTGGTGGAATTAAGCGTCACACCCTCCGGCGCGCCGGGTTCGAGCGCAAAAGCCAAAGTGTTCGCAGGCAAATCCGAATCGCTGACGACGTTGGTGATGCTAAAAAGAACTTCTTCATTCACGGTTTGAAGATCAATCACCGCGAGGACCGGGGCTTCGTTCTTTTCCAAAACGACAATGGTAAAAGTTTGGGTTGAACTCAAATTGGGCGATCCGTTATCGGTGACGCGAATGGAAATAATATTTGTGGCCGGGCCTTGCGCTTCGGTTGGCGTCCACGAAAAAACTCCTGTTGCCGGATCAACCACCGCACCCGTCGGCGCGCTCGCCTCCAAAGTGAAAGTCAACGTGTTCGCCGGAAAATCAGAATCAGAAGCGGTGTTCGTCATGAGCAGTTGATCTCCTTCAATAACAACTTGATCTGTGATCGCGGACAAAACGGGCGCGTTGTTGCTTTCAAGGACAGTGACGATAAAAGTTCGGTTTGTCGTGAGATTCGGCGAGCCATTGTCCGTGACCAAAACTTGAATTGTATTCGTGCCTGGGCCTTGAGTTTCCGAAGGAGTCCAGGTGAAAACGCCGCTCGCAGAATCGATATTCGCTCCCGCAGGCGCGCCGATCAGAGAATAGGTCAGTGTGTTGGTCGGAAGATCGGAATCCGTTCCGATGGCGGTGAATGTTAAAAGATTTCCTTCGATGATTGTCGCATTCGAAATTGCCGCAAGACTTGGCCGATTGTTCACCTCATTGACCGTGACGGTGAAAGTTTTTTCATCTGTTTCTCCGCTGGTTTCAACGGCCCGAACCGTGATTGTGTAAACGCCCGGCCCTTGAACTTCGGATGGTGTCCATGCGAAAACGCCGGTTGCCGAATTGATGCTCGCGCCAGCGGGTGCATTCAGCAGGCTGTAAGTGATGGCCCTCCCATTCAGCACCGCAAAATTATCGAGATAAATATTGTAAGTTCCAGAACCTGCCGCGCCCAAGAGAGCGAGATGCTCCAGAACGCTTTTGCCGGTGGTGGATTCAAGAAATCCATTTCCAGTCAATGAACTAACCGGCTCGGTTGGAAGATTAAAAATCAGTGTTGTCCAATTACTCGGTGAAATCAAACGATCGGGAATCGGTGTGCTCACGTTTTTTGAACTGACGCCAACAAATTCCACTAGGCCGTTGGTGCCGCCGTTTGCACCGATGCTCGCAAAGGTGTTTGTTTCGCGCACGCCGAGTCCGACGCGCAAAGATTTGTCGGAATAAATATCGAACCTCAGCGATTGCCGAATATCAATGGTGGGGTTTGGAAAATTGGTCGTGTTGAACGTAGTCAAACGCAGCCAGGAATTTGCGGTCGCGTTAAAACTCCACGCGCTGGCCAAAACTCGCGCGCCCAAGTGCGGCAGAGGAAATGCATTCGTGACCGAAGAAAGATTCGGCGTTGTGTTCAGAAATTGAAGCGTCGAGGCGGAATTGCGCGGGTCGCGAAAGAGCACGGTTCCGTTCGGCGTTCCGTTGGTGAAAACTTCGAAATCAGTAATTGACTGAGTCGAAATGATCGAGGCGCTGGTAGCGAGCGCGGCGAAAGTCAGCAATGTTCCTTCGTTCACAGTCCGGTTTGTGATCGGCGCGAGAAATGGATCGTTGTTCGTGATTGTGCCAACGGCTTGAGCGTCTAACAGCATTCCATTGGTCGGAGTCGAAAGATTTACAAAAAGCGTTTCTGCTAATTCGTGGAGTGAATCTTCTTTTACTACGACCGAGATCGTTTTGTTGGTCTGGCCGGGTGCGAAAGTTACCACGCCATTCGTAGCAACGTAATCGGTGGTATAACTCGCGGTTCCATCCGCTGTCGCATAGTTCACTGTGACCGTGTTGGAGCTGACGGACGAAAGGCGAACATTAAACAAAAGACTAGTCAGCGCAGCCGCATTGTCTTCGAGGACTCCAGCGTCATCAATGGAAATTCCCGTTGGCCCGGTCGTAAATTGCCAGATGGGTCCGGCCGTTTCGCCAAGGCGATGCCCGACGATTTTCCAATAATAAGTGGTCATTGGAAATAAAATTGGAAGATCCCAGGAACGGTTGGTCGTGCTGCCTAAAAATTGATTTGTCCCTGGATTTGAAAACTGTCCGAAATAAACATCATAAGTGGTCGGCGGCGGAGTGGCGGCGCGGACGCTGACGTTATCCAGATGCACGTCGAGATGAAACAAGCTCGGATCCACGATAAACGCGAGGCGAATGGTCTGACCTTTGTAATTGCTCAAATCAACGCTGCGCTCCACCCAATCGGCCATCGCGGTGTCGCCGGGTTGCGTGGAGAATAAAACGGCGAGCGTTGCGTTGGCGGTCGTCCGGGCTTCCACACGAAATTGCTGATTGGTGGTAAACGCCCCATAAAAATTTCTGATCCGATCCGCCCAACTCAAAGTCACCACGGAAAAATTGGTTGGAATCGCCACGTCGCGATACATCAAATGCAACCCCGGACCGACTTGCGTCGCCAACGCGCTGAAACCTCCTTCATACGGCGCGATAGTCCCGTCCGGACTGGCCGGATCGTTGGTGCCACTGTTGATGATAAAATCTCCGGACGAACCAGGCGTTTTTATCCAGCCGGAAAAATCACCCGTTTCGAACCCACCGTTGGAAATTCGTTCCGTGCCTTCGCCGATACCACCACTCCATGCCAAATCGACATTGACCAAATTGTTGGTGGAAAGGTGCGGCGGAAATGGATTGCTCGGCACGGGTGGAATTTCATCGTCCAGAATCATCATCGTCTGTGTTCCGTTCGAGAAACCAATCGCGGTTGCAACCACCGAAACAGTTTGCGTTCCATCAGCCAGTCCGTCGTCAATGACAGACAGGTTAAATGCCGCCGAAGTTTTTCCAGCGACCAAAGTCACGGTAGTTGGAACCGTCAACTCGCTGGTGTCGTCGGACGCAAGCGACACCACGAGATTATTCGTCAACGAGCCGGGAATGCGGACCAGTCCCGCGTTGGTCAAAACACCGTTGCCTTCGATTGCTTTGCCCGGCAAAAACACGGTTAAATTTGTGTTCTCGTTGTCGTGGATGGTGATCGTTGCGATTCCAGCAATCCAATTTGTAACTTGCGCAGTGATGGTTGCGGTTTGCGCGCCATCAATTTGCGTGTCATCCAGAATTGTAATATTGAAAACGGCCGAGGTTTGTCCGGCGGGAATAATTGCGAACGGCGAAACTTGCGCTTCGGAAATGTCGCTTGATGAAAGATTCACCAGCACGTTGTCATCGGTTGGCGCGCTGACGAAAACTGTGCCTAAAAGATTCGAGCTTCCTTCTATTGCGCTAGCAGGAACGTTGACGGTGAGGGTGGCGGATTCGTTGTCAAAAATTGTCATGGAGCGAGTGGCGTTCGCAAACCCCGGCGTCGCAGCAGTGATGGCAGAGCGTTGCGTTCCATCCAAATCCGAATCATCCACGATAGTGATGTCGAAACTCGCGTTGGTTTGACTGGCTGTGATTATGACGGTGGCGGGGACGACTAATTCTGTCGCATCGCTGGAAGTGAGGGTCACGGTCAAATTACTGGAAACGGCGGATGGAATTCTGATACTGCCTTGTCCGGCGAGAATGCCATCTCCTTCCGTCGCACTGTCTGGAAGAACCAGCGAAAAACGCGCGGCGCAATTTCCATAGCTACTAAAATCACTCTCCATAAAACCGACGGGAATTCCAGTCCCTCCCGATAATCCAGCCAAACCGGTTTGCGCATCAATGCGCAAATAGGTAATGCGAATCACTCCGTCAAAAAACATTTCAATTTGAAAATTGTTGGTGTTCGACGTGCCAAATTCGCGCACGTTGGCGTAAGTCACGGCGACGCGATTGCTCATTTGTTTCCATGTGACCTGGCCCGTTGAGGGCAACAGGTCATCGAACAAAGCCGAAATTC
>JBDSLX010000386.1:0-1939 GCA_039916145.1 Verrucomicrobiota bacterium
AGAGAAGTTAATAATAAACTCAGGAGGAAATGGGGAGCGCGCATTTGGAAGTCAATTGTCCAAGTTCAAATCCACCATTGGCTGAGGGCGGGTGTCGATCAGGTCCACAGAACTATTTGCTTGGGGAAAAATCTCACGATTAAGCTGTGGTGTTTTTAATCTCGGCGCATTTTTACTGGGAAGAATAATAGTAATTGGTTTACGTGGAATGTTCCAAGTAATCAGCTTGGGAACGGTTGCTATCTGTGAATTCTTGCTTTCTTGTTGTGACGTTGAAAAATGGAGAATCGACCAACAGAAAAAGAAGCCCGCCGTAAACGAAACAACTGCCAACCGGATTGTTTTGAAATTGAGTTTCATAATGATCGGGAAATGTTCTTCGCAGCGTAATTCTGAGTTTTATTCCTGTCGATATTGGTTTTTATGCAATTTGTTAACTCAATTTCAAAAACCGCATCAACGTATCGCCGTGCTTGGAGCATCTTGGTTTTTCCCCAGATTTTCGGCAAGGCCAACGTGTCGCGCTTCAATTTTTCAAGTTCCAAGCAACGACATATTTTTAGTTGTCGGCGCGCTGGCGAGATAAATCTGTTTGCCGCCGCGATAACGGGCATGCCGGTTGGCTCGCATCCCGCAAATCAATCTACTTAACGCTTCCGTCCTGTGAGGTTGAAGAAAATTGCCTGCTGTGCGCCGGGAGGAATTCTTACGATACTCTCGACCAGATTTTCCGCTTTTTCGGGCGTTATCGTCCCCGGAATTTGAAATCCTGGACTTCGAAATAGCGCACTGAAATGGTCTGCCAACCGTTGGAGTGATTGATCCACTGAAAAAAGTTCTGTTTCCAATTCCTGAATCTGGCCATTCGACGCCGCCAATTGGGTTTGAAGTCCGGCAATGGTGTTGTTTGCCGTAGAGAGTTGCGCCTGCAACGCGGCAACGGTTTCCGAACAATCCAAAGCGACTGCGGCAGGATGTTGATAAAGGAAATCAACGTCCGCATCGGAGAGTGAATGATTATAAATCTGCACCTCATCAACGAGAGCCGTGAGTCGGCCTCGTGGGACGCCATTTTCATTCACTCCACCTATCAAAAACGCGACGGTGTTGCCAATAAAAGGCTGGCTGGGCTTTGTATCTTCTGCGGGTGCGCCATCCACATAAATCATTTTGGCCCCGCCGGCACGATAGACGGCCACGATCTGATGCCAGCTTCCGTCGTTTACACTCGTCGTCGAAAGCGGTGTTTCTGTTCGCTGTATCTGACCAACACCTGATCCGCCTTCATAGAAAAAAACTTTGTTCGTCGATTGCATTGCCAAACCACTGGATTGGTTAATGTGGAGAAAGTATCCGTTCCGCGAGAAGGCAGCATGTTTGCCGAGCAAAATGGAGTCGGGAGTTTGATCTCCGGCACTCATCTTTATCCAAGCCACCAGAGAAAAATCTCCATTAGTAAGTCCAAGGACATTGCCCATATTCACGAATCCGTTTCCAGAGCGGTTCAGGCTAAGCGCACCTCCGGAAATTCCACCAGCCACAAAGCCGGCACCAGAGGACGAAAGCGTGCCATTAAAGGAACCAACGCTATCAACGGCAATTGTTCCGCTCGGTTCGTCGAAAGACCATTTTGCCACGATGGTTGCGTCGGCTTCAAGTTGAGTGAAGACAAAGGCGGAAAGAAGGAGGATTCTGTTTAAGATTTTCATGTGATGGCTCATAGTAAACTGATTTTGAAGTTAGAGACGATACAAAATGCTGTCAACAGTGCCTTTCGCAAGTCATTCCGCCAATTTCAAAAACCGCATCACCGTGTCTCCGTGCTTGAGCATCTTGGTTTCTTCCCAGATTTTCGGCAAGGCCAGCGTGTCGCGCTTGGTGTGGCCTAAAATAAACAGGCCGTTTTCCGCGAGCAATTGAGGAAGCGATTCGTCATCGA
>JBDSLX010000387.1:0-3005 GCA_039916145.1 Verrucomicrobiota bacterium
AGACTTTTTCCAGTGCGCAAATAAAACGGAACGCCCGACCAACGCCAGTTGTCGATGGCCAAACGCATTCCGACGTAGGTTTCGGTGTTGGAATCGGGTTTCACTTTTACTTCGCTGCGATACGCAATTCGCTTTTGCCCTTCGATTTCTCCAGCGGTGTATTGTCCGCGAACGACGCTGCCAGCAACCTGACTCGGATGCAGAGGGCGAATGGATTTCAGCAATTTAACTTTCTCATCGCGCACGGCTTCAGCTTCGAGCGAGACCGGCGGCTCCATTGCCACGAGCGCGAGGACTTGCAGTAAATGGTTTTGCACCATGTCGCGCAACGCGCCGGCTTCTTCGTAATAACCGCCGCGACCGCCGACGCCGAGTTTTTCGCCGACGGTGATTTGAACTTGTTCGACTGATTGACGGTTCCAAAGCTGCTCAAAAATCGCGTTGGAAAAACGGAACATCAAAATGTTTTGCACCGTTTCTTTGCCGAGATAATGGTCGATGCGATAAATCTGTTTTTCGTGAGCGAACCGTGTGAGTTCGGCGTTGAGTTGCTGCGCGGAAGCGAGATCACGTCCGAAAGGTTTTTCCACAACGACGCGTTGCCAGAATTTATTTTTCTCTTCGCGATGAAGAAGTTCGGCCTTGTGCAAATGTTCGACGACTTCGGCAAATTGGCTGGGCGAAGTGGAAAGGTAAAAAAGCAAATTGCGGCGGAGTTGTTCGTTTCCAAAGCTGGCCAGTTGCTCAGAAAGCTTTTTGTAAGCCTCCAAATCAGAGAATTCACCCTGGCAATAAAAAACATTTTCCGCAAAAGCTTTCCATTGTGCCTCATCGACTTTTTTCGTTCGTGAAAATTTTTCGAGATCCATTTTCAATTCGTCGCGCCAGGCCTCGTCTGGTTTTTCGCGCCGCGCAAAGCCAATGATGCGAAACGGATTCGGCAATTGCTTTTCGCAAAAGAGATGGAAGAGGGCTGGAATAAGTTTTCGCGCGGTGAGATCACCGCTTGCGCCAAAAATTACAATAGAACAAGGCTCGACGGTTTTGCGTCCGAAGTCCAATCGACAGGTCAACAATTCATCCAACTGGTCTAATGCTTCCATCCCGCGACAATGGCCAAGGTGAAAACAGAATTCAACTAAACTTCGCCGGTGGGGAATTTTGCTTAGACAACACAGATGAATATAATACCTTGGCCGTAGGACTTCAGAAGTCACAATATGGTCTCCATCAAAAACAGTATTCTACTCGTCGAAGAGGACGGCCACGATGCTCTGTTGAAACATCATGTTTTTTGGAAAGCGAATTTAGCCATTCCAATTCACGGAGCGCATGAGGCCGAAGAGTCAATGGGTTATGAGAGCGAATCCAGTTTTGCTGACGCGGAAACAATTCCAACGCCTCTGCTCGATTTAAATTGGTCGCACCCCAGTAGGTTGGAAGTGCGGGGTTGCATGCCGGAAAAAGGCTCCTCGCTGAACCGGTTGCCAGTTGTGGTTTTTACATCGTCTCGCGCGATTAATCGCGCCTATGAGAAGTTGTCCAAGGTCGTGAAGCACTTGGATTTTTTTGGTTTATTGCATAACGACTCGCCGAAGATATATCCCGCATGAACCTGTCGCCTTTTATCGTTTTGCTGGTGGAAGATGATGCCAATGACGCGCTATTGTTGCGGCGTGCCTTTCATCGCGCGAAATTAACCAGCCTTCTGCACGTTGTTTCTGATGCGGAAGAAGCGATGGCGTACCTGGAGCAAACACCTCCTTTCAACGAATCGGATGAATACCCTGCGCCTTCGCTTCTGCTCCTGGATCTGAATTTGCCTCGGACGTCGGGACTTGATTTATTGCGATGGCTGCGAAAAAAGCCAGCACCGCTAAAAGAGTTGCCGGTTATTATTTTGACTTCCTCCCGCGATACGGAGGATATCGACCAGGCGTATGCACTCGGCGCTAATTCTTATATGGCGAAACCAAATGGGAATTTCGACGGGCTGGCGGAAATGGTAAAAGAATTCGACCAGTCGGGCGTGGAAAAGAAACGCCCTTAAATTTTTCATATTTCTTACGGTTTTCACTTAATTACTCATGCTAGTTTTCGCCGAGAGCAGGAGACGGATTGAGCCTGATTGTAAAATATTTTTGAAGAACTAAGGTTGCGGTGTTGTTTGGGGAAAAACTGACCGTCCCTTGAAGTGATTGGTTGCACTTTGGGGGGCGGTCACACTTTGGATCGCGGTTCCTCCTGCGATCATTTGGGCGGGACGGGCATGAAAAACAGGCATGTTCGTTTCGCCCTGTTCGCTGGACAGATCGCTTGTTTCAAAATTTAAAATTCCAGTCGTTTCGGCTGTATTTCTCACCTAACAATTTTGCAAAATGGGGAACGAATTCCAGTTGATCGGCAGCATCCCAAACCTCTCGCAGCAGAAGCTTCAGTTCCTCCGGGGGCCGGCGCAAATTCATCAGAAATTTTTCATGCGAGCGGCCTTCCCGATAAGTGGGTTGTTTGGAAGGCATTTTTAATAACTCTTCGATCTCCCGGATTTTGAAATCGAGCAGAAAGGTTCCGTGAAACAACAAAAAGTTTTTCCGCCGACGTTGGGCATTGCCGGAAAACTTCAACAAGCCGACCGCCAAATCGGTATGCCCCTTGATAATGGCCGCCGTTCCCCAATGTGTTTGCAGTGCTTCTCGGTGGCGTTCCATGACAAAACCGTTTGTTTGCGTGATTGTTTGGAGCAAATGATTTTCGGTGAAGTTTAAAACCAGCGAATAATTCAAACAGCCCGGGCCTTGCACCACCGCGCCGCCGCCACTGCATCGACGGAGTATCGGAATTTGTTTCGCGCTACAATTTTCAATATTTACTTCCAATTCGACTTTGTTCGCATAACCGACCACGACGAAATATTGCGCAGGTTCCCAGAGGCGAAGAATTTCCGGGCCGCCATTTTCTTCGCTAAAATCGAGCAGCGCCTCGTCACAAGCGAGATTTTCAGCAGG
>JBDSLX010000388.1:0-6166 GCA_039916145.1 Verrucomicrobiota bacterium
TGACGACCGAGCGCGAGATGATTTCCACCAAACTCGAAGATCGCTTTCGCGGGTTGATTCTCGGCACTGCGGTGGGCGACGCGCTCGGACTTCCTGCCGAAGGAATGTCTCCCGATCAGATTCGCCGCCGCTGGAACGGCGATTGGAAGATGCGATTCTGCTTTGGGCGCGGAATGATCAGCGACGATACGGAACACACGATCATGGTTGCTCAATCCTTGCTCGCCTGTGGAAACGACGCGCAGAAATTTCAAAGAATGCTCGCATGGAAACTGCGCTGGTGGTTTCTCGCGTTGCCTGCCGGAGTCGGTTTCGCCACCGCAAGAGCGTGCCTGAAATTATGGATCGGCGTGCCGCCGTCGCGCAGTGGTGTGAAATCCGCTGGCAACGGCCCCGCGATGCGAGCCGCCGTGATCGGGGCGTTTTTCGCGCACGATTTAGCGAAACGTCGCGAGTTCATAAAAATCTCAACACGGCTGACGCACACCGATGCACGAGCGGAAGTCGCCGCGCTGACCATCGCTGAAACAGCCGCATGGATTATCCGTGGTGAAAAATCCGTTGAAGAATTTTTGCTGGAGCTTCCTGCGCTGGGACAAGGAGAAGAATGGCTTTCGATTTGCCGCAAGCTTGCTGATGCCTATAAGTCTAAACTGAGTGTCCATGAATTTGCGTGCGCGCTTGGCTTGGATCGCGGCGTTACTGGGTATGCATTTCACACTGTTCCGGTAGCCGTGTACGTGTGGATAAAACATTCAGAAGATTTTAGAACATCTCTCATATCAGCGCTCGATTGCGGCGGCGATACCGACACCGTTGGCGCAATCGTAGGAGCGCTCGCAGGCGCAAGCAGCGGCACAGCGGGAATTCCTGCCGGGTGGTCTGGTCGAATTGCAGAATGGCCCCGATCCGTGCGATTCATGGAAGCTCTCGCACTGCAACTCGCCTTGACCCAAAGCACGAAAATCTGTGGCAAACCGCTCCGCTATTTCTGGCCCGTGGTGATTTTTCGAAATGTGTTTTTTCTCCTCGTCGTATTAGCTCACGGTTTCCGTCGTCTCTTGTCGCCGTATTGAAGCGCCTGCCGAAGAAAAAATTTCCCTAAAGTGAAATTTTAATTTGAAGATATTTCACGTAGCGCAGGTTTCCAACCTGATGTATCGCCGATTTCCAATCGGCAGGGTGTGGGTGATTGGAAACGCGCTAGAACGATTGCGCGTTTGCGGGTTGGAAACCCGCGATACAGCAGATTGGAAATCTGCGCTACGGCTCTAACGCAAAATCCGGGTTCAACGAGAATAGATTGCCAGCGTTCTGATTTTAAAACAAAATTTCCTGACCAGTGCATACGCTATGCCTTTGAGATGAAGCCAACAGACCGTGCCTTATGAAACCCGATGTTACTCCGGAATTTTCCGCCTGCACTGCTGAAGAGTCCTCGCAAAAAATTGGCAGGAACCAATGGCTTGTGCTGGTCGCGGCATTTCTCGGTTGGATGTTTGACGGGATGGAGATGGGCATTTTCCCTCTGGTCGCACGGCCTGCGCTTCAACACATGCAAGTTATCTCCGGGATTTTGGATGAGAGCTTCGTTCAAAAATGGATGGGAATTGTCACCGCGCTTTTCCTCCTTGGCGCGGCGGCGGGCGGGGTGGTGTTCGGCTGGCTCGGCGATCGCATTGGCCGGGTTAAAGCGATGACATGGAGCATTCTTTGTTATACGCTGTTCACCGGCCTTTGTTATTTCGCGACCGCGCCGTGGCACCTGGCCGCATTTCGTTTCGTGGCCGCGCTCGGCATGGGTGGGGAATGGGCGCTGGGCGTCGCATTGGTAATGGAAACCTGGCCGTCCGGCAAACGGCCACTGATGGCTGGCCTGATCGGTGCGGCGTCAAACGTTGGTTACGCCATTATCGCGATTATTGGCATCGCGTGGCCTATTTCGAAAGACTCATGGCGCTGGGTAATGATGGTGGGCGCTGCGCCGGCCGCATTGACGTTTTTCATCCGGATCTTCGTGCCTGAGTCCGAGAAATGGAAAGCCTCAGTCAAGAAAACAGGCAGCGCATCTGTCATGGAAATATTTCGACCCGCGTTGATCAAGAATACGCTGCTCGCCATCGCGTTTTCCTCGGTGGCACTCATTGTTACCTGGGGCATCGTGCAATGGATCCCACTCTGGGCCGATCAAATGACCGGTGGAAAACAACCGGCCGTCAAAGCGTGGACCCAATTATATCAATCGATAGGCGCGATGATCGGCTGCGTGGTTGCGGCACAGGCGGGCGGCGCGATCGGGCGGCGGCCCACCTATTTTCTTTTGTGTGTGGTGTCGCTTGGAGTTTGCCAATGGTTGTTCCGAGGATTCAGCGAAATCAGCTCCTTGTTTTTTTTCGCGGTCTTTTTGGTCGGCGCAACCACCGCATCGTTTTACGGTTGGCTGCCGTTGTATTTGCCCGAACTTTTCCCGACGCGAGTGCGCGCCACGGGGCAGGGGCTGGCCTACAATTTTGGGCGTATTCTGGCGGCGTTTGGCGCCTGGCAGATGCCTGTGTTGATGGGATTTTTTAATCGCAGTTATCCGAAGGCGGGAGAAACCATTGTGCTGATCTACGTCGTCGGTATGGTGCTGATCTGGTTTGGACCGGAAACCAAAGGCAGACAACTGCCGGAATAATCTGAATCGCGCGTGCCCGACCATTGCCAGGAAAAAAGAAAATGTTCTGCCGATATTTCTCCATTGGCGTATCCTGAATCCCTGTTGCCGCGCCATGTCTAAAGTTTCCGACATTCGAGTCATTGGAGTTCATCTCTTTTTTCTACCTGTGCGAACGCGCGTGCCGTTGAAGTTCGGCTCCGAGACGTTGACCGAAGTGACCTGTGCTCGCGTTTGCGTGCGCGTGCGTACTCGCGCGGGAACGACTGCGGAAGGTTGGGGCGAAACACCGTTGAGCGTGCAATGGACCTGGCCCAGCGCGATTTCCTACCAGGAACGGCACGAACGTTTGCAAGATTTTTGCGGCGAAATCGCGGAGGCCTGGACTCGGTTTGATCAAGCCGCCCATCCAATTGAAATCGGTTATGATTTTCAGGAGCAAGTTTTACCTTCGTTACTAGATGAGGCTAATAAAAAATCGGGCAACACTGAGCCTATGCCTTGGCTCGCGGCACTCCTGTGTTGCTCCGCGTTCGACATTGCGATTCACGACGCCTTCGGCCAGATCTTGCAGTGTGATGTTTATCAAAGTTACGGCCCGGAATTCTGTAATCGCGATCTGTCTCATTTCTTTGGAGCAAAGAAGGGCGCTCCCATTTCGTTTGATGGAAAGTTTTTAGCGGATTTCTTGGTGAAAAAACCGCCCGCGAAATTATATGCGTGGCATCTCGTCGGCGGACTGGACCTGCTCGATTCTTCCGAGTCAACAGGCCAGGAACCTCAGGACGGTTATCCTTTTTTGCTAACCGATTGGATTCAGCGCGATGGTTTAAAATGTTTAAAAATAAAACTTCGCGGCAACGATGCGTTTTGGGATTACCAACGGATGGTTCGGGTGGGCGAAATTGCCATTCAGCACGGTGTCGAACGCCTGACGGCTGATTACAATTGCACGGTGACCGAGCCTGCGTATGTCAATGAGATGCTCGACCGATTACGCCTCGAACACCCACGCATTTACGAAATGATTCTCTACGTCGAACAACCTTTTCCTTACGAACTGGAGCGCAATCGAATTGATGTTCACAGCGTTTCCTTGCGTAAACCTTTGTTTCTGGACGAAAGCGCCCACGATTGGCGTTTCGTTCGCCTCGGTCGCGAACTTGGCTGGACCGGCGTCGCGCTAAAAACCTGCAAGACTCAAACCGGCGCGCTCTTGAGTTGTGGCTGGGCCAAAGCGCACGGAATGTTGCTCATGGTTCAAGATCTTTCCAACCCGATGCTCGCGCAAATTCCACACGTCCAACTCGCTGCGCACGTCGGCACGATCATGGGCGTGGAAACCAACGGAATGCAGTTTTATCCGGAAGCCTCGAGACCAGAAGCCACAATTCATCCGGGGATTTATCAGCGCCGAAAGGGACGAATTGATTTAAGCACTTTGAAAGGGCCGGGGTTTGGATATCGCTTGAAAGAAATAAAACGCCAACTGCCGCCCGCCGTCAGTGAGTTTGGAATTTAAACCTGTCCTCTCCGGAACAATCCAAGGCAATGATTCACTTCAGGGAGGCGAAACGCTTTTAAACCCGGATTTTGCATTAGCCCGAATATTTTCGTTGGTTGTGGGCGAAGGCATTGATGGAAATGATGGGGTCGCTCAATAACTTTCGCCTCACCACAAAGAGTTTGCGCCGCGCGTCCCTTGTTGAAACGTTTCAGCCTAAGGTTTCATGATTTATTTCACCGCCGCCCTGTCTGCTCCGGCTGCAAACTCAACGGACAGAGTTTTGTTTTTTGCGAGAATGATCATCGCCGCGAGCAAGCCGAGTGCGCCGCAGGAAAACCAGAGCGCGGCTGAATTGACCGCGAATAATTTCATGCCCAGCGCAGGTCCGATGATCAATCCACACGCCCACGTCAGGCTGAACGCACCGGCATAACGTCCGCGCATGTGCGGCGGCGAAAGGTCTGCGATGTATGCGTTCACCACGGGAAACGCGATCATCTCGCCCAGCGTAAAAACCAACACGCAACCGACCAGCGCGGGAATCGTGTGCGCAAACATGTTCAGCGAGAAACCTGAACCCAGCAGAAAGAAACCGAGCGCGATTACTCGCCGCGCAGGAAAACGTCGCGTGATCGTCGACAGCGGCAATTCGAAAAACACCACCAGCGCGCCGTTGAATGAAATCAATGCGCCATACGTTGCCGCTGAAAATCCTTCATGCGTCACGTGCAATCCGAACGTTGAACTCATTTGAAACAGCACCAGCGCCATCGGCAGCGACGCGCACGCCGCTTGCAAAAACCTTTTGTCGCGCCGCAACGTTTGGATCGCTTCGCCCCAGCTTGCTTTCTGTTCTTTGCTGCGCACGCCGCGCGGCAACGCGAACCACGCGACCAGTCCAAATAAAACTGAAGTCGCCGCGTCGCCGAGGAACAGCCAGAAGAATCCGTGTTCCGCCAGAAATCCCGCC
The DNA here is from genome assembly GCA_039916145.1 of Verrucomicrobiota bacterium. Classification (GTDB taxonomy): domain Bacteria; phylum Verrucomicrobiota; class Verrucomicrobiia; order Limisphaerales; family CANJXF01; genus CANJXF01. The sequence continues at coordinate 5,134 of JBDSLX010000388.1, forward strand.
GTCGCCGGACCGAACGCCCAGCCCGCATTGAACGCCATGCGATACGCCGAGAACGCCGTGACCCGTTGCCCCGTTGGAACGAGGTCGGCCAACAACGCGCTCGCCGCCGGGCGATACAGTTCACTCGTCAATCCCGTGAGCGCGGCCAGCAGAATAATCGAAGGCAGACCACGCGCTTGCGACAAGAGCATCATCGACGCTGCGCCCGAGAGCATCGACAACACAATCGTTTTGCGCCGACCCAACGTGTCCGCCAGATAACCGCCGAGCAACGACGCGACCAGATTCCCGATGCCGTAAGCGCTGATGGCGAACCCCGCATCGGCGAGCGTGTAACCTTGCTTCGTCAGATAAATGGCGAGGAACGGCACGACGAACGCGCCGAATTTGTTGAGGAAAGAGCCGAAGAAAAGAATCCACACCGGACGCGGCAACGCCCGGAGACTCGACCGCAATGTTGGGTTCTCAGTTTTCATGGAAAATAAAAAACCCCGCTCACTTTTCGGCGAGCAGGGTTTGAAAAATCTTTTGGTTCGTGAGCTAGATGATTTCCTCCTGCTGGCCGGTGGTTCGTTTAATCAAGGAGAACCAATAACCGCGACGGTTGCGCAGCGCGACGACAACGCCACCGTTGTTTCGCATCGTAATTAGATTGGTCGTCGCAGCTCTCATCAACGCGTCGGACAATGAACGCATCGGGAATTTTGGTCAAGGGATTTGACGAAGCTTACCAAAACCGCTGCTGTTTTTAGAGCGAGCCATAATTTTAACACTGTCGCGTCCATAAAAAAATTGCCCGTTCGGGAGGGTGCCTACGACGGTCAACTCTACCGTCCCCTCCTGCAACTCGCCCGAAAGATCCCCTTTGTCAAAGGACGCAAATAGACCCCCATTACCGACATCATTCCCAACCGTCCACTGCCTCGTGGCTTGAACGCCGCCCGGATAAATGAGGGGCAACGCACTGCCACCCACCTCGGATGTAGTGATTCCCTCAGGGAACCGAAGATGAACCAAAATTTTTGAGCTCCCG
>JBDSLX010000389.1:0-5051 GCA_039916145.1 Verrucomicrobiota bacterium
CGTTCGTGCTCGACTACGGCGCGTTCCGGTTTTTCGACGGTGGCGATCTGACCTGGAACATGGAAAAGGAACTCGTTTGCCCGACCAATCGCGTAGGGCAGGTGGATGTTTACCAGGTGAACCATCACGGCCTCGACACGAGCAACAACCCGCTGCTCATCCACAGCCTCGCGCCGACGGTTTCCGTGATGAACAACGGCCCGCGCAAAGGCACGTCTATAACCGCCATCGACGCGCTGAAAAGTTCGCCGGGCATTCAGGCGATGTATCAAGTGCATAAAAACATTCGCGACGACCGCGAGAACAACACCGCCGACGAACTGATTGCGAACCTCGACGAGAAATGCGCCGCAAATTACACCAAACTTTCCGTGGAACCTTCGGGAAAATCCTACACGATTTCAATTCCAGCGACGGAGCACAAAAGCACTTTTCAAACGCGACAAAAATGAAACGCCGAAAGTTCCACCGTTTACACCAAGACTTAAACATGCGATAAGAAATCCATGAGCACGCGTGACCTGATTGAAAACGAAGTGACCAAGTTGTCAGAACCGTTGCAACGCGAAGTCTATGATTTCGCCCGCTTCCTCCGGCTCAAACGTGATGAAGAATCTTTCAACGGTTTGCTCTTGAGTGAATCCGCCATCGCCAAGGATTGGAACGCACCCGAGGAGGACGCCGCATGGGCAAGCCTGTAGTCGGCGAAACCTTATGAACTCTTCTATTGCGTCGGTTCCCGGAGGAAGGGCTTGGGGCTTCCACCATAAATGGATTCGCCTTCTCATAATTTTGGCGACTTCATGTTTTACGATTCAAATCATTTCCGCACAGTCCAAGCCTCTATCAGAGATCGATATGGCGAATCGACTATTCGGAAGTGGAAAATATGCTGAGGCGGAACAGGGCTTTCGCATTGTGCTTTCGAAAGATAAGGATGTAGAAACTCGCGGCAAGGCAACATTCAACCTCGGCCTGACGCTCCAGAAACTTGGTCGCCATGGCGAGGCGATTACTATTTTCCAGAAACTTCTGACACAACCAGTAGATGACAAAGAACCCGGCGCGCATCTGATGGAACCGTATAGAAATTATCGTCCGCGTGCCCAGTGGGAAATTGGTAACAGCCTGTTTGCTCAAAAGAATTACGCAGCTGCCAGAGAGGCTTATGCTAAGACGAAAGAAAAATTTCCTTTTCAGTCTTGGTGTGGAAATGAGCGTGCCGAGTATGAATACCGATACGAATTCTACGCTGGACTTTGTTTGGATCACTTGGGGAAAACCGTTGATGCACTTCGCCAATATTATCGTGCCGCTTTTTCGGGGCGCTGGTTCTATTCCGAGCCTGCGGTGCACTTTCGCATTGTAGGCATCTATGAAGAAGCGGGACAATTACGCAAGCTGCCGCGTTTGCTTGACGAAATAGATTCCAGAATTATTGCCCAAGCTCGGGGGGAAGCTGAAACGGAGAATCGAAAAATTAAAGAAGAAGAATGGCATAAGGTTCGTCCGACCGCCTTTATTCGCCGAATTCTGGAGCTTCGCTCGTTTGCACAGGAAGGCCGACACGACGAGCTTATCAAACTCTTAAAAATTCAGAGTGCTGTAACGGGCCCCCCGGATGATGAAGGAAATTGGCAGGCAATCGAAGCCGCTCGCCTGCTTGCCCTCACTCCAAAACAGTCGGTGACGAAACTCCTAGCCTCTGCAAAAGAAATTTCAGAACCAAACGACCGTTGGATTGCCTACGCTCTTGGACGGTGTGGAGGTACTGAGGCACTCGCGTGGTTGAAGCAACGGGCGTTGAGGGAAGAAAATTTTTGGGCAGTTCGCTCCTTCATTTACGCAATTAGCCTCGCGGGCAAAGAAGGGCAAGTATTGTTGGACACGCTCGCGAGTTCAGCCAGCGGAAATCTCGCAGTCGCAATCGGCCCCTATAAGCAAGGCGGTGGTGAAACACAGAGTCATATTTCATTCCCAGCGATTTCTTTGAAAGTTAGTCTTCCCGAAACCGCGAGCGAGATTCAATAGCGTGTGTTTGTTGGTGCTTTTGATGATTGGTTGAGCCGCTCGCTTTGGCTAGGCGATGCACTGCAATAAATTTATGCCGCAAAAAACTTCGCCCATCAGGATTGGTCATGTGCATCTCAAGGTGGCGGACCTCGAACGCACGCTGTCGTTTTATCGCGATGTGCTCGGGTTTCGTGATGCAATTTGAATCGCCAGTCTTTCGGAAATTCTTAATATCTTTCTATGAACCGGATTTGGTTGGCTCTCTCATTTGCGTGGTTGTTCTGTGGATGCGGCTCTACTAAGATTGCCGAAACCCAGTCCGTTCATTATCCGGAGCATTGGTGGCAACCGGTATCTACGAATGGCGCGCCGGAATGGGAAATTTTTCCGCAGGAAGGTGTATGCGGCAAAGTGGTGATTCTTTCCAAGCGCAACGAACTCGGTTTGCTTTCTAACTTTGCGGCGACTCCGTTCACATTTCGCGGAAAACGTTACGCCAGTTTGGAAGGGTTCTGGCAGATGATGAAATATCCTGAAACCGAGCGCGATCCGCGCGCTTTATATCCAGAGTTGGAATGGAGTTACACGAGAGAACAAGTTGCGGGACTGACAAGTTTCGCCGCCAGGAAAGCGGGCGATCTGGCGGAGCGCAACATGAAGAAGATGGGAATTACGTGGGTAACCTTTGAAGAAAAGAAAATCGAATATCGCACCGTAGATCAAGCGGAGCATTACAAGTTAATCGTCGCCGCCACGCGCGAAAAGGTCCGACAGAATCCAGAGGCGAAAAAGGTTTTGCTCTCCACAGGCGACCTGGTGTTGAAGCCCGATCATCATCAAAACTCCAATTCTCCGCCCGCGTGGCGTTACTACGAAATCCTGACACAACTGCGTTCGGAGTTGCGGCATCAGAAATAATTTATTTCGCAGATTGGAGAAAATCTGTCGTTCGCTATTGTTAGTCATGCCACAGAAAAATTCGCCCATTCATCTCGGTGTCAAGATTGGTCATGTGCATCTCAAGGTGGCTGACCTCGAACGCGCGCTGTCGTTTTATCGCGATGTGCTTGGGTTTGAAGTGACGCAGCTTTACGGGCGCGAGGCGGCATTTCTTTCTGCAGGCGGCTATCACCATCACATCGGATTGAACACATGGGAAAGCGCGGGTGGTTCGCCGCCGCCGCCTGGCTCGACTGGTTTGTTTCACACTGCAATTCTTTATCCGACGCGCGCGGAACTGGCCAATGCGTTGCGTCGCGTGTTGGCGGCGGGCATCGAACTCGACGGCGCATCGGACCACGGCGTGAGCGAAGCGCTTTATCTGCGCGACCCGGATCAGAATGGCGTGGAACTTTATTGGGATCGTCCGCGCGAACAATGGCCGCGCGACGCAAAGGGCAACCTCGAAATGTTCACGCGCCGACTCGATCTGGATGCGTTGTTGCAAGAACGCTGATGAGTTGGCTAGGACTAATCGACGATTAACTTCACCGAGTTTTGTCCGCGCAACGCTTTGGAGTAAGGACAGGTCTTGTGCGCTTCGTCCATGATGCTTTGTGCTTGGGCGCGGTCGAGGCCGGGAAGTTGCGCGTGCAGTTCGACGGCCAATTCGTAACCGCCCTTGTCATCTTCCATTAAACTCACCAGCGCGCGCACGGTGGAGTCGGTGACGGTTGCGCCCAATTTTTTGGCGGCGTTCTTCAACGCGCTGTGATAACAGGCGGAATAAGCGCCCGCGAACAGCAGTTCAGGATTTGGCCCGCGTTTCTCCGCGCCTTTTTCCAATGGATTTCCCAACGTGACATTTAACAGTCCATCGGGATTGGAAATGCTGCCGGAACGTCCGCCTTTGGAAATAGCTTCGGAAGTAAATAATGTTTTCATCAATGACGTTAGGCGAGGGCTGGCAAATGTCCATCGCGAGTCCTCTCTTTTTGTGGCGCTTGTCTTTATTGGAACTTGGGTCTAAATCTTTTTCATGAACCGCCGCAAATTTCTCAAGCTCACTTCCACCGCAGCCGCTGCGCTCTCGGCCGTCAGTTATATTCCAACGACGTTCGCCGTTGAAAAAGCCAAACGCGTCGCGCTGATCGGCTCGGGCTGGTACGGCAAATGTGATTTGTTTCGCTTGATGCAAGTCGCGCCGGTGGAGGTGGTGTCGCTGTGCGACGTGGATAAAATCATGTTGAGCAACGCGGCGGACATGGTGGCGGAACGGCAGGTGTCGAAGAAAAAACCGCGCACGTATTCGGATTATCGCGAGCTGCTCAAGGACGGCGGGATTGATCTGGTGCTGATTGATACGCCGGATCATTGGCACGCGTTGCCGATGATTGAGGCGTGCCAAGCGGGCCTGGATATTTACGTGCAAAAACCGATTGGCGTGGATGTGGTGGAATGTCAGGCGATGCTCGCAGCGGCGCGCAAACATAAACGCGTGGTGCAGGTGGGATTGCAACGTCGCAGCACGCCGCACTTGATCGAGGCGCGCGAACAGATTATTCGCGGAGGCAAGCTCGGCAAAATTGCGATGGTGGAAATTTGTTGTTACTACCACATGCGTTCGCAGGAAAATCCGCCGGACATCGCGCCGCCGGAAAATCTCGATTACGAAATGTGGACCGGCCCTGCGCCGATGCGGCCTTACAACAAACTGGTTCATCCGCGAAGCTGGCGCGCGTTCATGGAATATGGGAATGGCATCGTCGGCGACATGGCGGTGCACATGTTCGATACGACGCGTTGGATGTTGGATCTCGGCTGGCCCAAGCGCATCAGTTCGTCCGGCGGAATTCTCGTGCAAAAGGAAGCGAAGTCGAACATCAGCGACACGCAAACGGCGACGTTTGATTACGATGATTTGAAAGTGATTTGGACGCATCGCACTTATGGTTCCGCGCCCGATCCGCAATATCCGTGGTCGGCGATTTTCTACGGCGACAAAGGGACATTGAAAGTGGGTTTGAACAGTTACGACTTCATTCCGCAAGGCAAGGGTGGCGAAACGATTCATCGCGACGTGACCTACGAACTCGAAC
>JBDSLX010000390.1:0-3330 GCA_039916145.1 Verrucomicrobiota bacterium
CCTTCCGGTCGTCTGGTAAAACCTGCGCCATGAACGAACTTTTTGGAGCCACGCGCAACGTCGTCAAGGAACGCTACGCACTGCTGACGCCTAGCGGATTTGTGCCGAGCAACTTGCCCGGCTGGAGCAACGTCGTGGCAAATGTTCTGATTTCGCCGGGCATGGGCGCGGATTTTTCGCAACTTCTGATTGCGTTCAACAAAGAAGGTCGCGGTCACGGTCACACTGGCACGACGGAATATTTTGTTTTCGTGCTCAACGGAAATTGCGGCTCGGTCATCGGCGGCAAGAAACAAAAATTGCTCGCGGGCAGTTACGCTTTTATTCCGCCGGGAGAAGATTTTATTTTTCACGAAGCCAGCGTCGGCGCGCGGCTCCTGATTTTTCAAAAGAAATACCAGCCACAGGATGGACTTGAAATTCCCGACGCGCTGGTCAGTCATCAAAAAAATGTGAAAGGCGAACCGTTTCTCGGAAATGCCGACGCGCGCTTGCAGGTTTTGTTGCCGGACAATCCGCGTTTCGACATGGCCGTAAATATTTTTACCTACGAGCCGGGCGCAACTTTGCCATTCGTCGAAACGCACATCATGGAACATGGGCTTGTGATGTTAAGCGGCCAAGGCGTTTATCGTCTCGATGCCGATTATCATCCCGTGCAAACCGGCGATGTGATTTGGATGGCGCCGTATTGTCCCCAATGGTTTGTCGCGATGGGAAAAACTCCGGCGAGCTATATTTATTACAAGGACGTGAATCGCGCGCCCATTTAGAACCGGAGGAGCCGACGTGAGGAGGTTCATTCTAAAATAAATTAGTTAGAGCCTCCTCACGTCGGCTGCTACGAATAAAGTCGTGAACATGGCGAATCAAAAAATCCTAATCGACATCGCGCGAATCGAATTTGAAATCGATCATCTGTCGTTGATGTCGGAAAATCCGCCGCCCGTCGTTACGCGCGTTCTCTTTTCCGAAGCCGATTTGCGTGCCCGTCGTTTCATCAAAGGCCTTTGTCAAGACCTTGGGTTAGAAGTTCGAGAAGATGCGGTCGGAAATATTTTTGCAAGATGGGTTGGATCAGATAAAAACCTGCCTCCCGTCGCAACCGGATCACATATTGATGCAATTCCAAATGCGGGGAAATACGATGGAGTTGTTGGCGTGATCGGCGCTATTCAAGCAATACGATCTCTCATGCGAATTGGTTTTAAGCCTAAACGCAGTATTGAGTTGATTATTTTTACCGCTGAAGAGCCGACACTCTTCGGCATCGGATGTCTGGGCAGCCGACTTTTATCCGGTGTTCTTACGCCCGAAAAGGCGGTGGGATTTCGGGATCGCGACGGAAAAAATCTGGACGAGTTGCGCAACAGCGCGGGTCACAAAGAGAATTTGAGCTCCGTTTGTTTGCCACAAAATTCTTATTCTGCATTCGTTGAACTTCACATCGAGCAAGGACCCATTCTTGAAAAGCAAAATATTTCCATTGGCATCGTCGAAAAAATTGCCGCGCCCAGCTCGCTTCGCGTTCAACTGACTGGCGTTGGCGGTCACGCGGGCGCAGTGCTGATGCCCGAACGCCGCGACGCCTTGCTTGCCGGAGCGGACATTGCGCTCGCCGTCGAAAATGCCGCGCGAACCACTGGCAGCCCGGACACGGTCGGCACGACGGGAGTTTTTCGAATTGAACCCGGCGCAGTGAACAGCGTCCCGTGCCGCGCGTGGTTGGAAATTGATTTGCGCGACACCCAAGTTACGACCCGCGATGCCGCATTGCACAAAATCGAAAACGCCATTCGCGAAATTTGTGAACGACGCAAAATTGAGTTCGGCATGGAGCGCATTAATCTCGACCCGCCCGCAATCTGCGACGCTGATTTAGTAAATGTGATTTCCGAAATTTGCGGCGACTTGAAAATTTCTTCCAAAAAAATGATCAGTCGCGCCTATCACGACTCGCTTTTCATGGCGCAGATTTGTCCAACCACGATGATTTTTATTCCATGCTTCAAAGGTTATAGCCATCGGCCAGATGAGTATTCGTCTCCTGAACAAATTGAAAATGGCGTTGCTGTTCTCGCTCACACGCTGGCGAAACTGGCGACGTAGTGCACGTTTTCCAACGTGCGGGTTCTGGCAGCTTTCCAGCCGCCAGTTCGTAGCTGTGTCAGTTGGGTGGTGTGAAAACAAACAAGTGATTGCGTGAAAATTTATCCGCTGAAATCCGATTCTAAGCTCGGCAACGGGCGACTGGAAAGTCGCCCGAACCAGCAGGCTGGAAAGCCTGCCCTACATCTCGTGGCTGGATTTCACTCGCGCGGCGTGTTACCGCATCTTAAACGCCAAGGTGGGAGTTATTTTGTGACATTTCGGCTTGCAGGCACGTTGCCGAAAGAAGTGCTGCTGAAACTTAAAGCAGAACGTGAAACGATTCTTCAGCAGGCTCTCGCAGCCAAACGTCCGTTGACTTGGCACGAGCAGGAGGAGTTGTTCCGTTGGTATTCATCGCGGGTGGACAAATATCTTGATGCAGGTCACGGCGATTGCTGGCTGCGGCAACCAAAGATTGCAGACTTGGTGGCAGGGGCTTTGAAATTTCACGACGGCGCGCGTTTTGAACTCCGGCATTGGTGCGTCATGCCAAATCATGTCCATGCGGTGGTGCGTCCGCTGCCGGACTGGACGTTAAGCCAGATTTTGAAAAGTTGGAAAGGTTTCACGGGACGCGAAGCAAACAAAATTTTGAAACGCACCGGCAGTCCGTTTTGGCAAACTGAATCCTTCGACCATCTCATCCGCGACGATGAAGATATGCACCGTTGTTGCCACTACACGATTATGAACCCGGTGAACGCAGGATTCTGCGAGCGTCCCGAAGAGTGGAAATGGAGCAGCGCATTCCGCGCGGCGGTGTAGAGCAGGCTTTCCAGCCTGCTGGTTTTGGCGACTTTCCAGTCGCCAGTTGCAGAAACACGGAACTGGAAAGTTCCGTGAACCCGCAGGCAGGAATGCCTGCGCTACGAGCAGTGCGCCGCGCGAAAACGGATTTCGCGCTGGCTTCGTTTCCGCGTTTGGCGCAAATTTTTATATGGAACTAAAAGCAAGCGTCTCCAGCCAGATGGCCGAAATCCTGACTCCCGAAGCGCTCGCGTTTGTGGAAAAACTCGTCCGCCAATTTGAACCGACGCGCGCTCAACTCCTCGCGCGTCGCGTCGAGCGGCAGAAGGAAATTGACGGCGGCGCACTGCCGGATTGTCCCGCCGCCACCAAACACATCCGCGATGACAAGTCGTGGCGCGTGGCTTCGATTCCCGCCGATTTGCAGGATCG
>JBDSLX010000391.1:0-5641 GCA_039916145.1 Verrucomicrobiota bacterium
GTTCGCTTTCTTTTCCGCATTAACTTTAGGTTGGTTTAGCTTCCTTCAACGAACCCTGCCAAAACTGACATGGAATTGGGATATCATCGGCATGGCGCTGTTGTCTGTCGTAATCATTCTTTTCCTCGCGCAGAAATTTTTAAACGGATTAAGCAAAAGCATCGCCACAAAGCGCGGAACAAATTGGACATGGCCGTGGAAATGGACATGGAGTTTGTTGGTTGCCATTCTCCTTTTGTTCCTCGTGGGAATGGCCGTGGGAGGAACTGTTCACCAAATTGGTTGGATCATTTCAAGCCCCGAGTCGCTATTGCAAAAACCGCATGACCCATATGACGCGCGAGTTAAAATGGAAATACTCGAATCACTTGGGATCTCGGCAGGAGAAAATGACGGAAAGATTGCGGAAATACGCGAAGAATTTTGGAAGGCAAGAGACGAGAACTATCGAAGCCAAAATGTCGTTTTCCTACTGCAAAAATATCATGTTTTGGTTGTGGTTGACGATCAAGAAAAGTTTCAAGGCACAATTATTTTTCCGCGAGACGCCACACTCCGAAAGAAATTGGGCGGATATTGTTCGCTCTCGAACGAAGATCGTTTTGATCACCGCTGGGAAAACATATCGGCACTCCTGGAAAAGTATCGGAGCCATCTTGTTTCCTTTTAACCGTTTATTCATCCAAACAAATCCATCTGCGGCGGGGGCGCGAGGTCTTTCAGTTTTTCGCGTTCGGCGCGATGACGCGAAGTCTGGCGGACTTTTCCTTCGGGCGTGAGTTCGGATTCTTCGAGGTTGCGCAAAATTTCCTTGGCGCGTTCGAGAACAGGCTTCGGAACGCCAGCAAGGCGAGCGACTTGAATGCCGTAACTTTTGTCCGTGCCGCCTTCGACGATTTTTCGCAGGAAAACAATTTGATCGTTCCACTCGCGCACGGCGACGTTGAAATTTTTGATGCGCGGCAAACGCGCGGCGAGTTCGGTCAATTCGTGATAATGCGTGGCGAACAAAGTTTTTGCGCCGACTTGATTGTGCAAAAATTCCACGATGCTCCAAGCGAGACTCAAGCCGTCAAATGTGCTCGTGCCACGGCCAATCTCGTCGAGAATCACCAGACTGTTCGCCGTGGCGTTATTCAAAATGTTTGCGGTTTCGCTCATCTCAACCATGAACGTCGATTGGCCACGCGCCAGATCATCACTCGCTCCGATGCGCGTAAAAATGCGATCTACTAAATCAATGCGCGCTTCTTTCGCTGGAATGAATGAGCCGGTGTGTGCGAGCAAAGTGAGCAGAGCAACTTGGCGAATGAACGTGCTTTTGCCCGCCATGTTTGGTCCGGTGATGAGAGCAATTTGGGCAACGTTTGGAGTTCCGATTTGGGCAACGTTTGGAGTTCCGCCTTCAGGCGGTTTTGTTGCATCACCAACCGGACCGCCTGAAGGCGGAACTCCAAACGTTAAGACGCTCGCCAGCATCGTGTCGTTTGGAACAAACCGTTCTTCGGTCAGCGCCTGATCGAGAACGGGATGGCGTCCTTCGGAAATTTTCAGAACGCCTTCGTTGCTGATTTGCGGTTGGCAATAATTGTAAAGCCGCGCGGTTTCGGCGAATAAGCCGAGCACATCGAGTTGGGCGAGCGCGGAGGCGGTCGTTTGAATTTGCGGTAACTGTCCGAGAACTTCTTCGCGCACGCGCAGGAAAAGATCGTATTCCAACTTCACGCTGCGTTCTTCTGCGCCGAGAATTTTGCCTTCCATTTCCTTTAACTCAGGGGTGATGAAGCGTTCCCCGTTGGCGATGGTTTGTTTGCGAATATAATTTTGCGGAACTTTGTCGAGATTGGCGCGCGTGATTTCGATGTAATAACCGAAGACAGAATTGAAACGAACTTTCAGAGATGTGATTCCGGTTTTTTCGATTTCGTCCTGCTGCAGTTTTGCGATCCAGTTTTTTCCGTCCGTGGTGGCGCGGTGGATTTCGTCGAGATTGGCGTCGAAGCCGTGGCGGATCAATCCGCCCTCTTTCAACGCGAGCGGCGGTTCGTCCACGATGGCTCGGGAAATTAATTCGACGAGATCGGGCGATTCGGAAAGTTGCGCGCCCAAATATTCCAAAAGCGTGGTAGGGATGCGCTCCACTGCGTCGCTAACTGCGTTTGCCATGGGCAATTCGCGCAGAGAAATTTGGGACGAAGTGAAACTCGTCCCGACCACGTTGTAGAGGATTTGTTTGAGCGACGGGATTTGCTCGAGCGCGATTTTCAGCGCGAGTAAATCGCGGGCGTTGCCGGTTCCGGCGCATAAGCGGCCAATCGTTCTTTCCAGGTCGCGAACTTCGGTGAGTTGGGCGCGAAAATTTTCGAGCGCGGGAGAGTTTTCGATCCACGCCTTGACTACTTCCTGACGTTGTTGAATCGCGCGCAAATCAGCGAGCGGTTGGGAAAGCCAGTCGCGCAAACGTCGCGCTCCCATCGGTGTGACGGTGCGGTTGAGCGCGCCGTAAAGACAAGTATTGCGAGGCGCATCGCGATGGAGCGGTTCGAGAATTTCCAAATTACGGAGCGTGGTGGCGTCGAGCGTTAGGAAATCTGAAGTCTGATAAAATGAGATTCGCGTCAGGTTCGCGATGTCACGGCGAAGATGTTGCGTGAGGTAATGAATCGCCGCGCCCGCCGCGCCGATGGCAACTTCGTGATTCTTCAGACCAAAACCGTCAAGCGTTGCGACTTTGAAATGATCGCGCACGGTGAACTGCGCGGTTTCGAACGCGAACACCCAATCGTCGTAGCCATTGCAAATGGCGGTCCCCTTGAGCAGCGTTTGCACATTCGCATTTTGACCCGGATAAATGATTTCCGCTGGCCGCAGGCGCTCCAGTTCCGCGCGCAAGGAAACTTCCCCTTCAATCTCCGTGGTTTTAAAATCGCCGGTGGTAAGGTCAACGAGAGCGAGGCCATAGTTTTTTCCTGATGATGAAATGGCCGCGAGAAAATTATTTCGTTCTGCGACGAGCAATCGCTCATCGAAATGTGTGCCCGGTGAAAGGATTTGCGTGACTTCGCGTTTGACGAGTTGACCAGGGCGCGCTTCTTCGACTTGATCGCAAATCGCAACCTTGCGTCCGGCGCGAAGAATTTTTGCGATGTAGCCGGGAGCGGCATGAAAAGGAATTCCGCACATCGGCACAATGCCGCGTTTGGTCAATGCGACGTTGAGAAGTTGCGCGCCGTTTTGCGCGTCTTCAAAAAACATTTCGTAAAAATCGCCGAGCCGAAAAAGCAAAAGCGCATCCTGGGGCAGTTCGCTTTTGATTCGGCGATACTGCGCCATCATCGGAGTAAGTTGCGGATCTGCGGGCACGGCAGAAGATTTTGACAGAATCAACTGAATGAACAGGAAATTTTAAAGAGGGCTGAGGTTTCGGATCTGCAATGTTTTCACGCATTCAAGGTCTAATAATTTTCATCACTGAAAATCAGGGGTTCTCCTGATTGAACGACGGTCGGAAAGAACGGAAGCTGATTTGGGCTAGGCAACATTTGGAATTATGAAAACCGCTGAACCGGACACAATGGAAGGGCGACGATCCAAACAGTTCGAAGAAACCTGCGAGCCGGAGATGCCCGGTTTATTCGGCTCTGTCCGCCGCGTGCTGGCAACCGCACTTGCAATGTTTCAAAGCCGGATTGAGTTGATTGCAGTGGAGGTGCGGGAAGAAAAGAAACGTGCCTTAGCGGTAGTGGGTTGGGGCGTTGCGTTGGTTTTTCTTTCTATTATGAGCGTCGTCGCGGTCATGGGCGTGGTGGTGTTTTTACTTTGGGAAAACGCTTTGGCCGTGCTGGCTGGATTCAGCGCATTTTTCCTGGTCGCTGCGGTAGGGAGTTTTTGTCTCGCCAGGAGCCAACTGCAAAAAATTCCATTTGGGGAAACCGTTGCTCAATTGAAAAAAGATCGAGAACTGGTCACAGAGGAGAAGGAAGGAAGAGACTAGCTATCGAATCAAGACTTCCGGAAGGTTTGTAATTTATTTTTCTACTCAATAGGACAGGTGGGCACACGTTGCAATCGTTTCGGATCGTCCCAAATCCTCAGCGTTTTTTTAATTTCCCACAGCAGGCTCCAGTGGCTAGCTATGGAATTAGACCGCTGCGCAAAGAGCACGTCCGTTCCAATTCATTGCGCCTTATCCCAGCGAACTGGCGGAGAGAGAGGGATTCGAACCCACGGTGGTGTTACCCACGCACGCTTTCCAGGCGTGTGCCTTAAACCACTCAGCCATCTCTCCAACCGGTCATAGCAGATGAATTTGATATGTGGGTGAAAAACTTCCGTTAACAAACTTAATTTCCCGAAAATTATTTTGCACGAGTCTGCGCAGGCGGCAAGTTAATACTCTAATCACTAATACAAATAAAATTCACTCACTACTTCAGCAAAGGAAATAGTTTGGAGAATTTGTTATAATCAACGCGGGCGGACAAGCATTTCCTCAATGATCACGTGCGGCGGAGCGTTAATGCAAAACAAAGCGCAGTTCGCCACGTCTTCTGGCCGCATCATTCGAGCGCGGGCGTCACTTCCGGGTGGTTCTGGCCGTTTGTCGAGCAATGGGGTGTCGATATCGCCGGGGAAAATCCCGCAAGCACGAATACCGTTGTCTCGCTCCTCGGCGTTGATACTTTGCGTCAGACCAGCGAGACCGAACTTGCTCATCACGTAGGCCGGTCCGGCTTTCGGCGATGCTTGTTTTCCCGCATCGGAAATAATGTTAATGATCGTCCCATTTTTCCGCGCGCGCATTTGCGGCAAAAAAGCCTGCACGCAATAATATGCGCCATTGAGATTGGTGTTAATCATCGCGTAATAATCTTCGAGCGAGAGAACGTTTAACAGTCGGCGTGGCGCATTGGTGCCAGCGGCATTGACGAGAAGTTCAATTTCGCCGAATTGCGCGAGAACTTGTTTTCCCATTTCCACAACGGCGGTGGGATTTCCAATGTCGCACGGCGCGACGATAAAATTTTCGGCTGCCAATCCCGAAAGTTTTGCGGTTTCGTGAAGCGGTTCAGCGCGACGGCCAATCAGTGCAATGCGCCAACCTTGTTGCGCCACTTGCAATGCAATCGCGCGCCCGACCCCACTTCCAGATCCAGTGATCACTGCGGATTTTTTCATAAATTTTTCCTTTGCGCCCTTTGCGTGAACCTCTGCGCCCTCTGCGTTTAATGCGAAAGTTCCACCCATTGCCGCGTCTCGCCTGATTGCACCGCCGCATCCATCACCGCCTGAGCGCGCGCGCCGTCGTGAAAATTCGGAACACACGAACGTTGGTTGCGAATCGCATCCACAAATTCCCACGCTTGATCATAGCGAAAAGTTACCAGCGGATCACCTTGAGTTATATCGCGCGGCGAGCCGGGCAATTTCCAAAATTCTTTCGGCACTTCAATTGTTTCGAGTCCCGGACCGCCGACTTTGCCGACTTGAAGTTTATTCCATTCGCCGGTGATGAAAACGAACGAACGCTCCGAGCCGTTGATTTCCACGTAGTCGAGACTACGCCAACTTTCGTTGCGACCGCTTGCCAGTTTACTGCTGTCGAGAACACCGGTCGCGCCGCTTTGAAAATCCGCGAGAA
>JBDSLX010000392.1:0-17158 GCA_039916145.1 Verrucomicrobiota bacterium
TCGGCGATCAGATGATTCGCGCTGTCCGTGCTCACGACGAGACGAGTGTCTTTGACCTGTTCGGAAACGGTGTAAATATCGGGCGACCATCCGACAAACGCGTCGAAGGATTTATCCTGCACAAAAATTTTCGCGGCGGACGGAGCGTCGGCCGCCCATTTGAAATCCACTTCCGCCGGATCAATGCCCGCATCAATCAGCAGCGACATGACGAGGTAATGACTTGGAGAATTCTGCGCGAGGACAACTTTTTTTCGTTTGCCCGATTTCATTCTGAAATCATTGATCGTGCGAATATCACCGCGCGCCACAATTCCGTCGCCGCCGTCCGACCAATCAATTTGCTGGCAGACCACAGGAACCGTGCGCGAATCTTTGGCGAGTTCCGGAGCGAACAGCGCGATCATATCGAGCGTTCCCCAGAGGACATGGCTGTGGCCACTCGCAAAAAGATCGCGCGCTTTGACGGGATCATCCACCAGCGCCAGATTCACATAGAAGCCGTATTTTTTGTAAAACAGACTTCCTTCATTGGCGGCCATTCCATTGTTTGCCACGATGATCGGCGCCCAGCCGGGCCAGACATTGATCGGAAATTGCACGACCAATTTTCCGTCTTTCATGGTCTTGTCGTAATCGCTTACGCCCGACACCGCCGGAATGGCCGAGCCGTCCACCAAAGAAACCGCCTTGTCTCCGGCCAACAATTTATTGGCCACGCCTGCGTCAGCTTTCGCTGCCTTGGCCAATTCATCTTTGACGGATTGTGGATTGACCGAACCGGTGTTACTGCGGTTGGTGGGCGCAAGTTTGTCCCACCAACGAAAAACTCCAAAGCCGACGACGGCCAGGATGATGATTGTAAGAAATAATTTTCCTCGTGTTGTCATAATTTTATTTTTTCTTCTAAATCGTCGGACGGAATCAACCGTCGCGCAGGTTTCCAAACCTGCGCGACAATCGTGTCAACAACTATTCCGCGATTTTCTGGCGTTGCGGCGGATTTTCCTGCGGTGCGGTTGTGCTCGCCGCCTCGCCTTGCACCAGATTCATTTTCTTTTTGTATTCTTGGAACAACATTGCGCCGCGAGCTTTGCGCATCTCCTGTTGACGCGAAACGTTGGAACCCATTTCCTTCGCGAGGTCGAGCGTGGCGCGCATCTGTCCTTCGCCCGACGCCGCAGATTGGCGAAGCTGTTGCATGGATTGGCTCATCTCTCCGCCCATCATCCCCTGCAATTCGGTGATGGAACCTTTCATCAGTCCGGAAAGATTTTCGAGCGAACGTCCAATGGCCACCTTGGCTTTTACCGTTTCGAATTCGCGTTGGAACTTCTGAATCTCCCGAAGGCTCTGCGCGATGATTTGCGTGTTCTGCTGATACAATTCTTCCAGCGTGGTGAGCTGACTTTTGTTCTCGTTTAAATCCTGTTCGACGGTGGCGAGTTCCTCGGCGTAATGCGCGCCATTGGCTTCGTCGTTGGCGGCGGCGGCGGCTTGCAACATTCCTTGCAACTCTTCGCGCTTTCGTTCCTGGCGTTTGATTTGATCCTTGAGCAGCGCGACCTGCCCGGCGAGTTGGCCATTGGCGTAATGCGCTTTATCGGCCTTGGCTTTGGAATCGCGAATGCCGCGCTCGACCATGGCCTGATTGATGGCGTCGGTCTCGGTGGCTTGTTCGGCCATCAGGCCGAGCCAGATGAAAATACGTTTAAATGCTCGAAACATAATAGTTGTTGTTATTTTTATTTCTTTGCCGGCGGTTCTTCTTCTTCCAGCAAAATCTTTTTCTCCACGATGAAGTCAAGTTGCGTGTTTAACTCTTTCTCGTTGGCGGCCCCGACGACCGTTGCGTTTAATTTTTTGACCGGCTCAAAAACTTTTGCCGCCACATCGAACGCGACGAAATGCAAAGAAAGCGCGCTGCCGTTGCGTTCAGTTTCCGCCTTCAACTTTGGAATAACCTCGGATGGTTGCGGTCCGACGGTGTTAATGCCATCGGTCAAGACGAGAATATGTTTGTGTTTGGACTTTGATTGGAGAAGCGGTTGCGCAGCCACACGAATGGCTTCGCCGAGCGGAGTTGAGCCAGATGGTTTGGAGAACGTTTTCATCCACCCGGTCAACTTCTCAGCATCCAATTCACCAAAGCTCACGGCTTCGCGCGCGCCATTTCCCTGGAACACCACCAGGCTCACCAATACTTTGCGCGGCGCGCTTTTAGAGTTTGCAACATCACCAAGACGATTGATGACAGAAGTTAGCGCTCGGTTGGCGATGATATACTTGGGAGCCATTTTGCCTGAACCATCTCGGACGGATTCCGCCATGCTGCCTGAAGTATCGTAAACAATAGCGACGGCTACACTGTTGTCGCTTTCGGGTGAAGGCTGCGCAACGCCATTAAAGAAAATGCCGAAGCTGAGGGAAAGTAACAAAAAAAGACTTTTTTTCATACGGTGTTAACCAAGCGCGCTGACATTAGCAATCGGTGTATCGGTGTCAACGACGCTTGTGCTTACAGCCGGATGACGCCAAAGAAGGACAGCTCCTCACTCGCGAACATCTGCAAACTAACGGGAATTGTTTGCCTTTCCTGTTTCCAGGTTGAAAATGGAGAAAAACGTTGGCTTGGCCGCCCAGAAAAATTACTCTCGCGCCGTGCCTGTTCAGTTCACCATTCTCGGCAGCGGTTCCGGCGGCAACTGCGCTTATCTCGAAACCGCCGAAGTCCGGCTTCTCATTGACGCCGGATTTAGCGGACGTCAAATTCGCCAAAAACTCGCCGGCATTTCGCGCACGCCAGAAACTTTGTCCGGCATTCTCATTACGCACGAACATTCCGATCACATCACCGGCCTCGCCGGACTCGCCCTAAAATTGAATCTGCCAATTTATTGCAATCGCCAAACGCGCGAAGCCATTGAGTCGCAATTGCAGATTAAAATTAACGCGCAACTTTTCGACACCGGCAACTCTTTTGAAATCGGCGACGTGCAAGTCGATACCTTTTCCGTTCCCCACGACGCAATTGATCCGGTTGGATTTCTTCTGCGCACAACTCTTGGCCAAATTGGTTTTCTCACCGACCTCGGCCATTGCACGAAATTGATTGCTGAACGCATTCGCACCGCCAACATTTTAGTTTTGGAAAGCAATCACGATGTGCAGATGTTGCAGGATTGTCCCAAACGTCCGTGGAGTTTGAAGCAGCGCATTCTTAGCCGGCACGGCCATCTTTCCAACGAAGCCGCCGCCGATGTGGTAGAACAAATTATTTCCGCAGAGTTACGTCAGCTTTATCTGGGACACATCAGCCGCGATTGCAACAAACCCGAAATCGCCTATCGCGCCGTCACAGATCGTTTGCAGAAAATTGGCGCGACCCACATCGCTGTCGAACTCACCTCGCAACATGTCCCGTGCCCGACGCTGCACTTAAAAAATATTTTTCAACCGCCCTCTGCCCCCAGCGTGTTGCAGGACGCTTTTGCCAAAAAAATTCCGGTTACGCCCGCAATTACTTCGTCTATTTTTGGCCAGCAAGCATTGCTTTAATCTTAACGGTTCGAACTCCGAATCGTCTTTCGTGGTGCGGACCGGTCGGGACAAAACTGGCTTGCGCACCCTCTTGCTGCCTGATTGCGCGAAGCAATTCATCCACCACACTACAACGCATTATGACAAAATCACGCTTGGGCGGCTCGTTAAATTCCGCGTTCTGGCTGCTGGCATCGACGCTGTTGGCCTTCTTTTTTGGCGCGCCTGCCGAAGGGTTCAGCCAAATTTTATTTGAGCCGGGAGTTTTTCAAGGCGTGTTGCAATCGGACAGCAACAACGACGAAAGTTTTGGATTCATCACTATTGCCTTGACCGCTTCGGGAAAATTTTCAATGCGATTCAATCTCGGTGTTAACCGCATTGGTCACCACTCGTATTCAAAAACGGGAACTTTCACGAATGGCGTTTACCATTTCGAAGGGCCGGAAGTGGCGGACACCCGTTACGCTGTGGCGCGATTTATCGACTTACAATTGGAACCGGGACAAAGCCCAATGAAGATCAATGGAACTGTGACCGATTCCACTCACACTTCAACCGTCGAACTGGAGCGGATTGCTTACTTCGACGCTCTGAACCCAGCTCCGCAGATGGGTCGCTACACGTTTTTACTTTTGAATCCAGGTGATCCCGGTCTTCCTGCCGGATCTGGCTTTGGCACCATGATTATTGCGCGCTCCGGTCGGTTGTCGATGAGCGGCAGATCAGCCGACGGGAGAACTTTCAGCCGCGCCGCTGCGGTTACGGTTGGCGAACGATTTCCAATCTTCGCGAAACTCGGTGGCTCAACGAAGGGAATTTTATCTGGCTGGCTTAATTTTCAGGAAACAACTGAAAGCGATTTTTCTGGCACACTGATTTGGCTTGGGCCGGAAGTCCCCGGACCCAACAACGCTTTTGTGCCGGAGTTTTCCGGAAATGTTCAAGCTGTCGGAAGCCGCTATTTTGTTCCTCCCGGAACTCAAGTGATCCAAACTTCTTCGGCCACCAATAATATCGGCCTGACTCTAAACTCGGGAGGATTGGAAACTCCCATTGACCAAACGCTGACGTTGACCTCTGCCAATCGTTTCATTTTTTCTCCTGTTTTGCCGGGCGCTGCATTGTCTGTCAGGCCATTGACGGGATTATTTTCGGGAAGATTTTTACATTCGGACAATCATTCCACCGTCTTCCGCGGTGCGATTCTTCAGAAACAAAATCGCGGCGCAGGGCAGTTTGTAGATTTGGAAGCAGAGACGGGAAATGTGGATTTGCAACCAGTGCCGTAAAATCTCCTGCCGTTTAAAGACTGGCGACCGTTGAGGCGTGGTTCACTGAAGCAATTCTTGGATTTCTTCCCAGGTGAGCGATTCCGCCAGTTGTTCCTCGCCCGCGAGAGTTGCTTTGATCACGTCACGTTTGCGCGATTGCAGCGTTAGAATTTTTTCCTCAACCGTGCCGCGTGCAATCAGTTTGTAACTGGTCACGACGCGGGTTTGGCCGATGCGATGAACGCGATCCGTCGCCTGATCTTCCACCGCTGGATTCCACCACGGATCAAAATGAATCACGGTATCGGCTCCAGTTAAATTCAACCCGACACCGCCCGCTTTGAGGCTGATGAGAAACACAGGAATGTTTTCGTTCGATTGAAAACGCGCCACAACTTCACCGCGATTTTTGGTTGAGCCATCGAGATAACAGAATTCAATTCTTTCGCCGGAAAGTTTTTCTTTGAGCAAGGTCAACATGCTGACGAACTGGCTGAACACAAGGACGCGATGACCGCCGTCCAAAACTTCTTCGAGCAACTCGGAGAACGTTTCCATTTTACCGGAATCTTCATTCGTGAGTCGCTGAGTTTCAGATTCATTGCCTGCCAATTTCAAGAGACGCAAATCACAACAAACCTGGCGCAGACGCAACAGCGCGGTCAGCACGATCATCCGACTCTTCTGTAAGCCCTGCGCATCGACGGCATGGCCGACTTCGCGCCGGGTGGCTTCCAAAATTTGTTGGTAAACCGCAGTTTGATCTTTGGTCAGGTCACAGAAAGAAACCTGCTCCAACTTCTCCGGCAAATCTTTGGCGACATCCCGCTTCAATCGCCGCTGGAGAAACGGTTTTAACCGTCGCGCCAAACGCGACTGCACCTCAACGTTTTTTTCACGGGTGATCGGAATTTCATAGCGATCCTTGAAATCTTTGGCTGAACCGAGATAACCCGGCATGAGGAAATCGAAGATGCTCCACAAATCCAAAACAGAATTTTCCAACGGCGTGCCGGTTAATACGAGCCGATGCTGCGAACGAATCGCTTTGACCGCGTGCGCATTTTGCGTCTGCCGGTTTTTAATGTGCTGCGCTTCGTCGAGAATCACAGTGTCGAATTCGAGGTCGCGATATTTCTCCGCGTCACGCCGAATCAGTGCGTAACTCGTCACCACCAAATCAGTTTTAGAAATTTTCTCAAAAAGCGAATGTCGATCCGCCCCATGCACCGCGAGAACTTTTAGTTCTGGCGTAAATTTTTGCGCCTCATTCACCCAATTGAAAACCAGACTCGTGGGACAAACCACCAGCCAACGTGCTGCCAGCGTCCCGCTGCCAGTTTTCTCTTTTTCCGAACGGCCAGCGGGACGCTGGCAGCATGTTCTTAAAAATGCCAATGCCTGCAACGTTTTGCCCAAACCCATTTCGTCTGCGAGAATTCCGCCGAAACCATTCCCGCGCAGAAAATGCATCCAGGCCACACCCTGCTTTTGATACGGGCGCAAAACCGATTCCAAATCGCCGAGCGGTGGACATTCGATTTTGGTTTCACCGCTTTGTTGTTTCGCACGAAGGCTCCAATCAGCCGGAGCTTGAATCTGCCAGCCGTTTTTCTCGCGCAAAGTTGATTCGAGAAAACCGGCCTGCGCATTGTTCAGGCGATAACCTTGCGCGTGTTGTTGCGGAGCAGCATCCAGCAAGACCTCTTGCAATTCCTCCACCGCGCCCGTGTCGATCACGGCAATTTTCCCATTCTTCAATCGCGTGTGACTTTGGCCGGACAAAACGAGGCGCTGAATTTCTGTTGGAGAAAATCGTTCGCCGCTGTTCGAGGAAAACGAAATATTCAGATCAAACCATTGCACACCCGACGACGTGACCTGGAACTGTGGCTCGACCCATTCCAGATTTTTCGTGGTGCTGAATTGTAATCGTTCTTCCAGCGTCACGCTCCATTCCTTTAGCAGGCGTGGATATTCGCGCGCGAAAAAGTTGAGCACCTTGTCTTGTCCGAGAAGTTGATAACGGCCTTGCGCATCTGGCCCGGTGAAACCGGAACGCAACAACCGTCCGAGCGCATTTTGTTCCGCCGCCAAATCACGAGTGGAATAGCGCAGTGGATTATTTGGATCAGGCAGCCAAAGGGTTTCGTCTTTGGAAGTCACCCCAACGGTCATGATCCGATTACCGTAAGTGCATTGAAGTTGCGCGTGCAATTGCGCAAGGCCACCCGCGAGATGCAAAAAAAATTTGGGCGATTGCGGCGCAAGCGAAAAGTATTCGAGAGAAAAATTGGCTTCGATTTCGCAATTACTTTGGAGTGCAGGCCAATCGCGGCTGAGAAATTGTGGAACGTGGCTGCGCGCGAGTTGGATGTGGTAGCCAGGCGGATCAAAACGTGGCGCATGCTGTATAACGGATAAAATCTCGGCGGCACATTTTGGAAGCAGTTGGAAAGTTCCGTCGCGAAAACTCCAGACGCCAACCGTCGAAGAAATCATTTTGAGTGAAATATCCTTTTCGTTTGCCGCCACAGAAATTTCACCTGAGTTTTCCAGGTTGAATTTTAATTTCAATCGCAACGGTTCGCGAAGGACTTGCAGCGATTGAGATTTTCCAATCGTGAGACGCGGATGTTCAACCAGAGTGGACAGAACTTCAGCAAGCAATTCCGGGTTGAGCATCAACATCGCGGGAATCTCAGTGGGAGAAATCTTTTCGAGTTCATCCAGAAAGCGCGAATCGCATTCTGCAAATTGGAAAGATGTGGCAAGCGGCAGGGAACTCAGCGGCATTCGTCCGTTTTTCCATTTCGTTTCGAGGCAGAGCATGACTTTTCCTTTGTCGAGCGCTAGCGAAAGATTCGGCGGAAAAATTAGATGCAGCTCGGCGGGTTCTCCGGCTTCATCGGCGCTTGCCCGTTTGATTCGTTGAGTTGGTTTTGCCGGAGGAATATCTTTTGTAATCGTCGGATGTGCATTGGCCGATATTGAAGAACTTTGTTCTGGCCCGCCCTTCAGATGATGCAGACCAACTGCGACGGAGTGCGCGCAAATCGTTCCCCATTCTCGCGATTGTCGGCAGTGACAAACGTTTTCGATATCAATCGTGCTCTTGATGAGCAGACCGGCGCGATAAGAAGTCGAACCCTCCTGAACGACTCCGCGCAAAATCGGCGGCGACCAATTTGAACTCAGAACTGCGCCGGTTTGGAGCAGAGCGCGGGCTTGCTTCATCGCTTCCCATCCAGCGATTTGTGCCAGAAAGCTTTCCGTGAGTTGGGCTTCGGTCATGGATAACCGGGTTTAAATTTGCCCGACAAATTTTTTTCCATTTTGCAATTCGGATGTAAGGTTATCACAGTTGCCGATGGTGAAACGTTTGTATATGTTTCGCCCTCATTTTTAAACCATGAACGAAACCGGGAAACAAATTAACAGTGATCTTGCTGAAAACAGTGCGCCGCCGAACGCGGGCGCGGTGGTCGAGGCAGAACTTACACCTGAACAAGTGGCAGAGTTATTGGCGCGCGCTGAGAAAGCCGATGAACATTGGGACCGATTGCTCAGGCAAACGGCCGATTTCGAGAATTACAAGAAGCGCGCGGCTCGCGAAAAACAGGACGCGACGAAATACGCCAATGAATCCTTGTTGCAAAAACTAATTCCGGTCGTGGACAATTTTGAATCGGCGTTGGCGGCTGCGACTGCTCCAAATGCTTCCGCAGATTCGCTGCAAACCGGCGTGAACATGATTTATTCCCAATTGAAATCTGCGTTGGCCGATGCTGGTTTGGAAGAAATTGACGCGAACGACAAACCGTTTGATCCGAATTTGCACGAGGCGGTTTCGCAACAGGAAACGACGGACGTGCCCGAAGGTCACGTTGTTCAGCAATTGCGCAAAGGTTACAAACTTCGAGATCGGCTCATTCGTCCCGCCACTGTGATTGTCGCGAAAAAGCCCGCCAAAAAATAATATGGCGAAGCGAGATTACTACGAAGTGCTCGGCGTAGAGCGCAGCGCTGAGACTGAGGAAATAAAAAAAGCCTATCGCAAACTGGCGTTGAAATTTCATCCAGACAAAAATCCCGGCGACAAAGTCGCGGAAGATAATTTCAAGGAACTGGGTGAAGCTTACGAAGCGTTGAGCGATCCGCAGACGCGCGCGGCTTACGATCAATACGGCCACGCTGCATTTGACCCGAGGCGACGCGGCTTCGGTCACGGTGGCGGCTTCCATGATCCGGCGGATATCTTCCGCGAAGTTTTTGGCGGCAGCAACGGCGGCAGTATCTTTGAAAATTTATTCGGCGGCGAACGGCGCGATCCGAACGGCCCACAGCGCGGAGCAGATTTGCGTTATGACATGGAAATCAGTTTCGTCGAAGCGGCTCTTGGTTGTGAAAAAGAAATCTCCATCACTAAACCCGATGCCTGCGAGTCCTGCGAAAGCACCGGCGCGGAAAAAGGTTCCACCACGAAGGCCTGCGCGACCTGCGGCGGGCAAGGACGGGTCGTCAGTTCGCGCGGAATTTTCAGCATCCAGCAAACCTGTCCGCGTTGCGAAGGACGCGGGAAAATTATTGATAAACCTTGCAAGATTTGTCACGGCGCGGGTCGTCGGGAAAAGACTTCCAAGATCAAATTAAAGATTCCCGCCGGCGTGGATACTGGCTCGCGCTTGCGTTCGTCCGGCAACGGTGAAGCAGGCGTTCGCGGCGGGCCTGCCGGAGATTTGTATGTCGTGCTGCACATCAAAGCGCACGAGATTTTTGAGCGCGAAGGAGACGATTTGATTTGTGAAGTGCCGATTAGTTTTGTGCAGGCGGCCTTGGGCGCCGAAATCGATGTGCCGACTTTGACTGGAACATCTCAAATTAAAATTCCGCCGGGCACGCAGCCGAACACAACTTTTCGCCTCAAAGGAAAGGGAGTCAAAAATGTGCAGGGTTATGGGGCCGGGGATTTGCACGCGCGCGTGACGGTGGAAGTGCCGACGCATTTAAACAGCGCGCAGCGGGCAAAGGTCGAGGAATTCGCGCAGCTTTGTGATGAAAATGTGAATCCGATCAGCAAGGGCTTCTTCGACAAGGCGAGAAATTTGTTCCGCTAATTTGGAGTGCGGCGACTTGTCACCGCGTTCCCGGACTGGTAGCCAGCCGATCGCGAGAACTAGCGCATTCCAACGCGCCGACCAGTCGGAGCACTCCATAAGGCTTGCACGGCTTGGAATTCTTCCGTTTCCTCCATTGATGCATCGGTTTTACTTGCCCCCCGACGAATGTCAGGGAACGACGCTGACGTTGACCGGCGGCGAGGCCCATCACGCGGCGCAGGTTTTGCGCGTGCGCTCCGGTGAATCCGTTGTCGTTCTTGACGGCGCGGGATATGAATTTTTTTGCGAAGTCTGCGACGTTTCCAAGAAAGTTGTTTCGCTCGCGATACGGCAAAAGAGTTTCACTCCTCCGCTTCCGTACAAAATCACTTTGCTCCAGGCGATTCCTAAAGGAAAAATAATTGAATCGGTTATTCAAAAAGCCACCGAACTCGGCGTCGCGCGAATTGTGCCAGTGCTTTCTGAGCGCGTCACAACGCAACTGGATGAGGAAAGTTCGGCGGACAAACTCGACAAATGGCGGCTGACTACGATTGAAGCGATTAAGCAATGCGGCCAGCCATGGCTCCCGCAAATCGACCTGCCAATTACGCCAAAAGCATTTTTGGCGCGGGACGAAAAATTTGAATTGTCGCTCGTTGCTTCATTGCAGAACGACAGCCGCCATCCGCGTGAGTATTTCGAAACATTTCTCGCTCAGAAAAAGCGCAAGCCGCAATCCATCTGCATTTGGGTTGGGCCGGAAGGCGATTTTACTTTGCCGGAAATGGAAGCAATAAAATTAGCAGGTGTGCTTCCAATTACACTTGGCCGTCTGGTGCTGCGCTGTGAGACGGCTGCGATTTATTGCCTCTCGACGTTGAATTACGAGTTAGGCGTTTAGTCTCCGACACTATTTGCCGACCAGTTTTTCAAACTCCGGCATCTTGCGAATCGGTTCGAGATTAGGATCCGTTTTTGCGTGATTTCGCAGATCAATTGCTTTCGGATCTTTTTTCATTCGCTGGTCGCTAAGTTCAAAAGCTTTTTGCAGCGCTTGGGTTGCGACGATCTTTCCTTGCGCGGCCTGAAGTCCGCCGAGATTGTACCACGCCTCAGCATTGTCGGGTGTGAGCGCCACTAATTTTTGCACGGCCATTTCGGCACCCGAAACCATTCCGATCTGCACATACAGTTGAGCTATTCCCATGAGTGCCGTTGGGTCTGTCGCCGGATTCGCCAAAAGTTGGTTAAGGATCTGAACCGCTTCGTTGGTTTGTTTGTTTTGCATCAACTTAACCGCTTCCGAGAAGGACGATTGCGACTGGGAGGCACGCGCCGGCGCCGCCCCTTTTTTCATTCCTTCGACTTGCGAGAGCAGGTTGTCAATTTGCGGATTATAAGGGTCAAGTTTTTGGCAGGTTTTGACGATGGCGATGGCGTCGTCGATCCGACTGGTGCTCAAGAGTAAATTCACATAGCGATAAACTGCTTCAGGACTGAACGGGCAATAAGCGAAAGCTTGTTTGAAAGTGAAATCCGCCTCTTTGATCATGCGCTGCTGTTCCGTCGGCGATTTCGAATTGCCCACGCGCCACGCGTAAATTCCGCCAATCGAACTGCGCAATTTTGAAAATGCTTTTTGCGCGTTGTCATCGCGCGCGAATTTACGGTCGCCTTTGAAGCCTTTGTAGTCGTGATGCAAATAAATTCGCTCGGCGAATTCGCAAATGTCCTTTACCGGCGTTTCGTACGTGATCCAGTTTCCCACGAGCCGGTCCGAAAACTTGCTCCAAAACTCGTGGTCTTTATCCACGATCTCTTGCGTAAGTTCGGGCAACTGCTGCCGGTTTATTTTCATAATAATGCCAAACGGAGTCAGATAAGGATACATCCAGTCGAGAGGAAAACTTTCTTCGACATAAAATTCATTGCCGGGATTCGCGTCGAAAATCATCTTCGTTAAGATACCGTTGATGCTCATGACGGCCACCTGGCCGGAGACCTGGACTTTGCCATTCTCAATTTTGAAATCTTCACCCGGCTTCATTTGATTGAGTTGGTACCGGCGTTGCGCGTCTTGCAGATATTCGTCGAAGGCGCGCTGCGAATCATTCGGCGTCGGCGTATGAATTTCCAGGTCGGGATAAACGCCACCCTGACTTTTTGCGATTTCCTTGGGATAGGCATCTTCCAAAAGGAGTCGGTTCCAGCGAATCCGAGTGTGGCTTTGAGGATTTTCTGCGATGAACTTCGTCGAGTGATCGGACAATTTGATCTCCTTAAATCTTTCCGCCGCGTAAAGCGGTTCCTCTGAAATATTTTTCTTCTCGCTCGATTCATCCGCGGCTGAGGGTGATGGCTTCTCCAAAATCGTGTTTAAATCTTTTGCCAGGGCGCCGCGCAATCTGTTTGCGTCGTTGCCCGACAAAAGGGTTTGCGTTTCCGCCTTCAAATTTTGAAAAAGAAAATCTGAGACGGGATCTTTGCGATCGCGAAGTTTGCCGGCCAAAGTTTTCAGATCAGCGAAGTCACTCTCTTTAAAAAAGGAAGAGCCTGCGCGCCGTTGCTTCTCCATATTGTCGCCGAGCTTGATGAAAACTTTATCCAGCGGCTCCATCAAATTTCTGACGGGCTTTTTTAGAAAGCTCGGCGCGTACTTCGGAAAAAATTCTTGAAAAAAGGGCGGATCAATTTGCGTGCTGCGATTGTAATGCGCGCGGATGTAGCTCAGGTACGTTCCATCGGCCAGCGCGTTTTGCGTGATGAGAACCACATCGCGCCGATCAAATGCCGGATCGAACCGTTTTTCTGGTGGAATAAATCCTTCGCAGAAAATCATATAGGTCGGATTGAATCGGCCCGGATCGGTGCCACCGAACAAAACCGTGTCGCGAGCCATTTCGGGATAAATCCCAAAAGGCGGTGTAAACATATCGTGGCCAAACCAATAACCGAACCGGTGATTGCGCTGCTCGTTTTCGAACCAATGCGAAATGACGAGGTGCGCCGGCATAATCGAAAACAAAACCAGAGCGATGCCGAGACGGAAGCGGGACGGAAATGCCACCAACACCAGTAAAAACGCGAGGGACAAACACAGCAGCAGAACCCCTGGAAAAATATCCAGCCAGTTCTGGCCATGTTGCACGGCCTGGTTCACACCGTAAAAGAAAAGTTTGCCGCCAGAGGCGTCCGTGCGACCACTAAAGATCTCGGTGACGCGAACGGATAAAAGATAAAGAGCGATGGCCGATGCGATGCCCGCCCCAGCCATCGCCCATTTTCGATATTTCTCATACTGTGTGAGCAGCAGTCCTCCCAGAATCGCCAACCCATAACCAATGGCCATCGCAATCATCACGTAGGACGATGTGAAAAAGACTTTGGTCAGTTCGACGCTTTGTTTATCGGTGGAGGGGTTAAGCAAGATCAGCAGCAGCGCGGCCAGAAAAAACCAAATGGCCGCCAGCCCGATGATCCAGGCGCGCTCGCGGGATTGCATTCGGCGCAAGAAGAAAAATGGGACGAAGGCAATCAGTAGATAAACGAGATTGAATTCTTCGGCGGCGCCTTCGGTGTACATCACGATTTGATCGGTCAACCGCCCGAGGCTATCGGTAGGATGAGTTTTCTCGTACTGGCCCCGAGTGAAGGCGTGCATGAATCCTTCGGCCGTGCGCGGATACCCCCAGTTTAACGGCGGATTCGTCATCGACGCGACTGGCATGTAAAAATAAAAGGCCGCGCCCAAAATCCAAACGGCGGCAACGATCAGAGCGGTCTTCCATTCCGTCAACAGGCCGCGTGTTTTGATCACGAGCCAGAAACAGGAAGCGATGGAAGCGATGCCGATGATGACGAAGATGGAAAAGAGCGGATTGATGGGAGCTCCGGGGGCAGACTTGGCGGGAACATTAATAATGAGTCCGGCCAGAAACCCCAAAACGTTCCAGAGTAAAATATCGCGACCCACTTTTGGGTGAGCGAGGATGATGGCGACTTCAATTCCCATTGCCGCAACGATGAGGGTTTGATGGTTGGTGAAGCTGATGCCGAAAAGAAAAAATGCCCAATACAGATAACGCCGTTGATGCGGCGCGTACATCCAGCGCAGCAAAAAGCAAAGCACGGCGGCGAAGGACAAGACACTAAGCGTGTAAACTTCAACAATGACAGCTTGGCTCCAGAAAAATCCGTTGAAAGCCAGGGCCAGACCGGCGACAAAACCGCAGACCAGGCAGAGCCAGTTTTCTTTCTTTCGCTCGATGCCTTTCAATTGCCCGATGCTTTCGAGAATCATGCTGCAGCCGCGCGAAGTCATCAACGCAATCAAACCGCAGGCGAAGGCGCCGGCGACGGCTGAAGAAAGAGCGACTCGCCAGGCGATGTTCGACACCGGCACGAGCACGGTGAAAAGCCACGAATAAATTGTCCAAACCGGATAGCCCGGCGGATGCGGCACGCCGGCGTAGAATGAACCGACGGCGAGTTCGCCAGAATCTTCCAACGTCAAATCCGGCGCGAGGGTCAAATAGTAGCCGATGAAAACGAGCAGAGTCGTGACGGCGAAACTCATCCAATCGATACGGCGGAAGAGCGGAGGTGTTTTGGGAATAGCGGGCGCGGCCCCTTTGATTGGAGGAGTTGAATTTTTATCTTGGTTCATGTTAACGCATTAAACTGTTCGTCTTCCTTGATGGCAAAGAGTCCATACTTGAAGGGGTTTGGCCGAGGTTTGTCGATGTAAAAGTAGCCATGCGCCAAACGTTTTGTTCGAGGTTCATATCCGCCTGACTCAGATTAAATGCGGCTTTGAGCGAATTGGCGGAATTCCATGAGGTCACGCTGTTCATCGTGATGCTGGCAAAAAAAAGGTTGGTGTCGGGCGCGCCAAGATGTGCTGCCGAATGCGGACGTCCTCCCCACATCACGAGCATGGTAAGCGCGCAAACGGTGAGCGGCGCGAGCCAGTTCACGGACAGGCGACGGTCGGCACTGGCCGCTGCGGATTCAGCCGCAAACAGACGGTCGCGAATTTTAGCCGACGGGCCACGCAGCGTCCAGGACGCCAAGAGATTCTCCAAATGTTTCGGTTCGTTCATAATTTTCCTCTTTCAAGCAGATCCTAAGTTTTTGCAATCCGTAGCGGTACCGCCCTGCAACGGTGTTTGGCGACAACTCAAGCAACTCGCCAATATTTTCAAAGGTGTGGTCGTGCCAGATTTTCAAAACGATCACTTCGCGCTGCTCCGGTGGCAATTGTTCCAAACAACGCATCGCCTTCCTTTCGACTTCCGTTTCCGACGAGCGCGATTCAAACCAGCGATGCGATTCCAGTTCGCGAGTCAAGCGCCGCCAAAGATTGCGACGGAAATTCAAAGCGCGATTGCGAAAACTGCGGACGCAATAATGGGCTGCATTTTCAGGCGCTCCGGTTAATTTCAGCAACGCAACAAACGTTTCGTGCAACACGTCTTCGGCTTCACTGTGCGAAAGACCGAGCGCGCGGCCATACAAAATCAAGGCCGCTGCTTGCGTTTCATACAGGGATTCGCACCAACTGGAATTTTCTTCAATCACGCTCGCAATTCACTGGATAGACACCTGGATGGGGAAATTTGTATAAAATTTTTGAGAAAGTTTCTGTTCTTAATCTTAATCTGTGTTCTCAGGGGAAGATTAAGATTACGAGTAGATTAAGAACCGCCTGATTGATCGCGCATTTCATCAGGAGTCAAACCCATGCTTTCGCACCACTCGCGATAGGCGAACGGCGAAATCTCCGACGGCTTGATTTCGCTGCGGCCTCCCCAAAAAACATTCGTATAGCTCACGGGAATTCCCACTTTTTTCAAATGCTCATCAATGGCTGCCTTGTGCTGGAGCACGACATTTTTGTCGGTTCCATGTGCCACGCCCATGACATTGACGTTACGAAATTCCGGCCCGCCTTCACGCCAATAAGCATGTGTCATGATGTGATGCCGCCCGACTTCGCGACCGGTTTCGATTTCGCGTCCAGGCGGAACCGCCCAATGAAACAACGCATTAAATCGCGTCACGCGGTCGCCATCCTTCAACGTTTTGACATGCTCGAGAAACGTGGAAAAACGACCGATGATTTTCCGGCGATTCATGTCCTCCGCGATTTCGTAAAACGTTTGCAGCGGAACACCCGCTTCCTCCGCGCGCGCCTCCCAGAGATTTTCGTGAAGTTCTTCGGGAGCAAATTCGCGTTTGAGCGCCGTGAGAATCCGCCATTCCAGCTCGTTTAACTTCACGACTTGCACTTCCGTCACTTCCGCTAGTTCCTCGCTTTTGCTGCCCGGCTCCATCCCGCGACGACGCATATGCCCGACGCCGAGGGCAAAAAGCCGTTTTGCCGGCATCAAACGAAAATGTTCCGCGCCGGTTTTCTGCGCGAGAAATTCGCAATGCTTCGTCATAGAATAACCCTGCGGCACTTTCAACGTCGTCCAGAGTTTGTAATTCGAGCCGGGCGTTGCGCCATCGGTCGAGCGGGTGACGACGTGGCCGGAAAACGGATCTTGCTCGAACATGAAATTAAACGCGGCATCGAGCTTTTCCTGCGGCACCTGCCATGCGACGAGAGAGCCTTGCGCCAGATTCGTCGCGAGCAACGTCTGACGCACGCGTCGAATCGTGCCCGATTCGAGCATCGCTTTGATGCGTTCGATCACCACCGCCAGATCGACTCCCGATTGCCGGGAGATTTCTCCCAACGGATCGCGTTTAAATCCTTGAATCTTGTCTTCCGAAATCGCGAGAATCCGCCCATTGACCGGGTCGCTGATTTCAAATGGGGCAGTCGATAAATTCATCCGCAAAACCGTAGCACAAACTGATGGCCCAATGGCGATATTTTTCCAACCTCCGCATCGGCGCCCTTAAATCAGGAGAGAACAACCGATTGAAATGCGACGTCGGTGGGGGCGAGATTTTCAACAAAAGACATTTCGGACAAAGCCCCTGCGGCGCTTCGCCTGGGATGGGCGCACACATTTCGGGCAGCGTCTTGGTTCAAATGCAATGATCATACTGCTTCCGGAGGCAGTTACGGCAAAATGTTACACGGAAATTTCGGCACAAGAAGGAAAAGCGGTAAAGCCACCGCGAAAGCGTTTGACAAATACGTCAACTTACTTTTTTCTTTCAGCACCGCTGGAGGCTCCTAAAGCAGCAGTTAATTCCCGTCAGTTTTTAATTTTCAAATTATGTATT
>JBDSLX010000393.1:0-14126 GCA_039916145.1 Verrucomicrobiota bacterium
CTTTTCGTCCAGATGTTCCACGCGGCTGCCGCAATTGGTCGTAATAATTCGATGTTGCTCCGCGTCGGCTTCAAGGAGTTTTGGAACAAATTGGCAACCGCGCTCCTCGAGATATTTAAGGATGCGGACTTCGTTGGTGAAACGCGTCGGCGCGTCGGCCGCGTGGTAAGCCTTGATCACGCGGCCATCGAAGGTGAGGTTCACCGTTGATCTGAGTGTGTCTTTTACTTGCAGCATAGGGCAATCTCGCGCGTGGCCGCAGTATGGTTGAAGGCGGCAGTGGTGGAAAGACTGTTCACGGGCGCTGAATAAATAAATTCAGCATGGTTAAAAAATGACAGGGAACAGACGCGTTCCTTCGCGTCGGGAATAATTTTAAAATAAATAATTGCCCTGCCGAACTGCGTAAAATTGATTTCTTGAAAAAGAACAATGGCTCACGGCAAACTTTCTGCTAAACAAGTCCACCCACGTCAAAGTGGAGAAAAAATTAGCGCAAAAAATATTCATGAAATACAAACTCGAATACATCTGGCTCGACGGTTACGAACCCGTTCCCAATCTTCGCGGCAAAACGCAAGTCAAAGAATTCAAAGCTTTTCCCAAACTTGAAGAACTTCCGATGTGGGGTTTCGACGGCAGTTCGACTCGTCAGGCCGAGGGCAAAAACTCCGATTGCATGCTTAAGCCCGTGTCGGTTTTTCCCGATCCCACCAAGAAAAACGCCGCGCTCGTGATGTGCGAAGTCATGATGCCCGACGGCAAAACGCCGCATCCGAGTAATTCTCGCGCAACTATTCTCGATGATCCTGATGCATGGTTTGGATTCGAGCAGGAATATTTTCTCTACCAAGACGGCGTGCCACTGGGCTTTCCCACCGGCGGCGGTTTTCCTCCTCCGCAAGGCGAATATTACACCGGCGTCGGCTACAAAAACGTGGGCAACATCGCCCGCGAAATTGTCGATACGCATTTAGATCTCTGCCTTGAAGCCGGCATCAATCACGAAGGCATCAATGCCGAAGTCGCGAAAGGACAATGGGAATTTCAGGTTTTCGGTAAAGGCTCAAAAAACGCTGCCGATCAGGTTTGGATGACGCGCTATCTTCTCGTGCGCCTTTGTGAAAAATATTGTGTCGATGTGAATTTCCACTGCAAACCGCTTGGCAAAGACGTCGATTGGAACGGCTCCGGCATGCACTCGAATTTTTCGACCAAGCACATGCGCGAAGTCGGTGGGAAGGAATATTTCGAGGCGCTGATGTGCGCCTTCGATAAATACAAAAACGAACACATCGCGGTTTACGGCCCGGACAATCACCTGCGTTTGACCGGTCTGCACGAAACCCAATCGATTGATAAATTCAATTACGGCATTGCGAATCGTGGCGCGTCCGTTCGCGTTCCGCACAGTTTCGTGAACAACGGCTACAGAGGTTATTTGGAAGATCGCCGTCCGAATTCCCAGGGCGACCCCTACGCCATCGCCAGCCGGATTCTCCAAACGATTGCAACGGTGCCGATCAAAAAGACGGCCAAGAAATAATTGCCACAACACAGACCTGAAAAACGGCGCGGAGCAATCCACGCCGTTTTTGTTTAACGGACCCGGATTTAGTCCGCTTCAACGCCCTAGGCCCCCGCCGGTTTTGCGAGAGTTTTTACATTTTAAAAATTGAAGCGGCGTAAACGCCGCGCTCCATTCCTGAGGAAACGACGCCCACCTACCACTCGGTAGGCCGCGCATAGACCACTGGAAAAATTCTTTATTCAAAACAAAAGTTACGAAAAATTGCATGGCATTGAAATGTTTGTGAATAGTTCGCGTCCAATCTCGCGTATGAAAAAATTATTACTGTTGTCAGCGGTTCTTTTTGGAACTGCTGTTGCATCCCAAGCAGGCGTTCACGTGGATGTCGGATTCGGCTTGCCGTTTCCGCCCATTCCGTTCCCTGGACGCGTCATCGTCAGCCAACGATCCCCCGTGTATGTGGAACGCGAGTCACGTTGTGCACCGGTCTATGTGGAACCAAGGTATTGTGAACCAGCGCCACGAGTGTACTGCCCGCCGCAGCAATATTATTATTCGCAACCGCGTTACTACGGCCGTTCAGACTGGGGCCGTCACGACGGCCATTCCAGCCGCGGTGGTTATTCGGGTCGAGACAACTATGGTGGGCATCGTCGCTAAAAGGGATTTCAAAGGATAAAGGTTAAATTGAACAACGCGGAAGCCGGAACAATTTTGTTCCGGCTTCTTTTTTGTGGTGATCGCGCTGCAATCTCTTCGGGAGAGGCGCGGAAAATCAACTTAACCTTTGAACTTCCACATTCGCTTTGTCATAACCTTTGCGTGCCGGAAAATTTTCCAACGCCCATCGACGCGACAACCCGCTATTGCGCGGTTTACGGTTACCCCATTAAACACTCGGCTTCGCCCGCGATGCAAAACGCCGGCATCGCCGCTCTCGGTTTGAATTGGCGCTACCTCGCCTGCGAAGTTCATCCCGATAATCTGGCGGCAGCCATTCGGGGAGCGAAGGTGATGAAGTTCATCGGATTGAATCTCACCGTCCCGCACAAACTGCTCGCGCTGAAAATGGTCGATGTCCTCGATGAGTCCGCGAAAATTTTTGGCGCGGTGAACACCATTCGTTTTGAAGGCAAAGCCAAAAATGGCAATTGGATTCCGCTCGCACAAATTCAAGGCGAGGATATTTCTGAACTTCGCTCGCACGGTTTCAACACAGACGCCGATGGGATTAAACGTTCATTGCACGAAGATTTGGGAGTCAACTTGTTGGGTGCATCGGTGTTATTATTCGGAGTTGGCGGAGCGGGAAGAGTTGCGGCGTTAAAACTTGCTGCCGAGGGCGTCGCGAATTTGTTTCTCGTAAATCGCACGAAAGAAAAAAGCGATGAGATGGCGGAGCAGATTCGGCAAAAGCATTCCCAAGTGAAAGTGACAGTCGGTTATCCAAAAACTTCAGTTGATCTTTTGCTCAACGCCACTTCGCTTGGCTTGAAATCTGGCGACCGGTTGCCGCTTGATGAAAAGGAATATCAATTGAAAAATGCGCGCGCAGTTTACGACATGATCTATCGTCCTGCGGAAACACCTTTGCTCGCCGCTGCGAAAAAAGCCGGTTGCCGAACCGCCAATGGAATCGGCATGCTGCTTTATCAAGGTGCGAAAGCCTTGGAGATTTGGACGGGAAAACCCGCGCCAATCGAAATCATGCGGCGCGCACTTGAACAAAATATTTATGGATAAGCAAATTTTCGTAGCAGCCCACGTGAGAAGGCTCACTTTTCAAAAAATTTCTAATCAGGGCCTCGTCACCTCGGCTGCTACGAATTTTTAATATGTTTGATTCCGAAATCTGGGCGCGGGTTCCGTTCCGTTTCTGGTCGCTGGTATTTTTTTCGTTCGGCTGCATTGTCGGAAGTTTTCTGAATGTTTGTATTTACCGAATGCCGCGCAACGAAAGCGTCGTCAGCCCGCCATCGCATTGTCCGTACTGCAATTATTCCATTCCGTGGTTTCTGAACATCCCGCTTTTCACGTGGCTATATTTGCGTGGCAAATGCGCGAATTGCGGCGCGCCAATTTCTGTCCGCTATTTTCTTGTCGAACTTTTGACCGGCATGGTGTTTCTCGGTTGCTGGTTGAGATTTGGGGAGCAATCGGCGTTGCTCGCCTTGGCCATGTGCATTGTGATGGCGGGATTTCTCGTCGCGACGTTCATCGACCTCGAACATTTCATTATCCCGGATGAAATCACCATCGGGGGAATAGTTGTTGGATTTATTTGTTCGTTCGTTGTCCCTGAACTCCACCACGTCCGCAGCGTGCCAAAAGCGTTGCTGCAAAGTTTCCTCGGCATCGCCGTTGGGGGAGGTCTTGTCTATTTGATATTGCGCGGCGGCAAACTTCTCTTCGGACGGCAAAAAATAAAACTCGCAACAGAATCAAAAATCTTCTTCACCGAAACGTGTTTGAAATTGCCAGACCAGGACATTCCCTACGACGAATTGTTCTATCGAAATTCGGACGTGATTATTCTCCAGGCGAAACGTATCGAAATGATTGACCGCTGTTTTTCCGATGCGCTCGTCCGACTCACGCCAATGACTTTGCAAATCGGCGATGCAAAATTTAAAACCGAAGAAGTTCTCTATCTCGAAGCGATCACGAACGAAATCACCTTGCCGCGCGAAGCGATGGGATTTGGCGACGTGAAATTCATGGCCGCCATTGGAGCATTTCTCGGCTGGCCGGCGGTTCTGTTCTCTTTGATGGTCAGTTCAATCATCGGCGCATTCGTCGGAATCGTTCTGATTTTGTCGAAGCGAAGAGAGTGGTCGAGCCGACTGCCCTATGGCCCTTACATAGCGCTCGCGGCCACAATTTGGATTTTTAGCGGCGCGAATACGCAATTATGGTGGATAGTAAAACTGCAAGAGTTCGGCAAAGCCATCACAATGCTTTGGCATTTGATGTAGCCGCGAAAGTCATTTTATTCCGCGCCGATAAACTTTATGCATCGCCGCCTGATCGACCGGCTTGATCAGCATCTCGTCAATATTGATGTGCGCCGGACGACTCGCGACCCAAACTAAGATTTCGGCCACGTCTTCTGCTTTGAGCGGATTCACTCCTTCATAAGGTTTTTTCGCGCGAGCTTTGTCGCCTTTGAAACGCACGAGAGAAAATTCTGTTTCCGCAAGTCCCGGATCTATCGAACTGACCCGCAATCCGGTTCCGTTCAATTCCAAACGCAACGTCCGCGTGATTTGCAATTCGCCCGCTTTCGCTGCTGAATACGCGGCGCCACCTTCATAAACCGCATGCGAAGCGTAAGAACCAACGTTAATGATCGAGCCGCCCGGATTTTTGAGCATCAACGGCAACGCCGCGCGTGTCATGCGCAAAACGCCAAGCACATTCGTCTGCAACATCGCCTCCCAATCTTCATCCTTTCCCTCGGCAACCGTATCCAGCCCCAGCGCGCCGCCGGCGTTGTTTATTAAGACATCCAGACCATGTGCGTTTCCAATTTTCTCACCGGCCCAATCGACAAACCGATTCACGCTTTTGGTTTTGGAAACATCCAGCGCGTGAAAACATGCTTCCGGCGAGCCAGCTTTGCTGGCTTCATCCGCAACTTTTTCCAAACGATCAAGGCGGCGCGCGCCCAGCAAGAGTTTCGCGCCTTTTGCCCCGAAAATTTTTGACGCCGCCGCGCCAAATCCACTGGAAGCGCCCGTAATTAAAATCCATTTGTTGGCCAAACTGAATTGCATGGAAAAAACTTAACGAATCTGCTTGGAGACAGAAACATCAATTCACAGGGATAAAGTTCGGCCGCTTTGTCTTTGATACGCCGGAGACTAAATTTTTCCGGTCAAATACCGCAGGAATCCAATCGTTTTCTGCATCATCACTTCAGGCAATTCACCTATTGTGGCCAAGTCCCGTGGGTGATTTCTTTCTTTATGGATCAACCTATTTCTTCCTTAATGATGAGCTCAACCATTTTGTTGGCCGAGGATAATGATGACGATGCTTTTTTAATGACGCGCGCTTTTCGCAAGGCCCATCTCCTGAACCCACTGGTTCGGGTCAAGGGCGGAGAAGAAGCGGTGGTTTATTTGCGCGGGGAAGGCGAGTACGCTGATCGCCAGAAATTTCCCATACCATTTTTGCTTTTGCTGGACTTGAACATGCCGCGCATGAATGGCTTCGCCGTTTTAGAATGGGCGCGCACACAGCCACAGCTCAAGCACATGCTCATTGTCATTCTGACGTCTTCGACCAGCGAAGCTGATATCAACAAAGCGTACAAGCTTGGCGCAAATTCTTACCTCAGCAAACCGGGCGGCTTTGAGGAACTTGTGCAATTGCTCACGCGACTGCACGGCTATTGGTTGCTTACCGGAAACCCGTCAACGCGAACTGAAAAAATGGAATTTGCTGAACAAATTCCATAACGTTCGACCATTTGGTTTTATGGGCGAGGGAAACTCCTTTGCGCAACGTTCGAGTTCTCGAGATAACTCCTGGAAGTCCATCCGCAAATACCAGCGCGATGCTGATAGCGTTGTTGGTCCGGCGACAGAGAACTTCACTCGACTGATTTATTAAGGCTTTTTAAATCCAACCCTTTACAACACTTCAGCAATGTAATTATCTCGCGTTCATTCCAACATCATTTTTTGCACCAATGAGATTCTCAATGATTACGCGCAGAGTGATTTTATCTATTTTCGTCTCGGCAACTTTATCAGCGGGTGCCGCCGATGATTATGTGCCGGGACCGGATTCAAAACCGCAGGAAGGCGTGCCCAAAGGGGAGGTTCTAAAATTTACTTTTGAGAAATCGAAAGTTTTTCCCGGCACAACGCGCGAGGTGACTGTTTACGTTCCCGCGCAATATGATTCGGCCAAACCAGCATGTCTCTACGTCAATCAAGACGGCGTGCAGTGGAATGCGCCGGTCGTCTTCGATAACTTGATTCACAAAAAGGAAATGCCGGTGACGATCGGGGTTTTCGTTATGCATGGACGTGTGAAAGCGGCGGACACCAATGCGCTGGATCGATTCAATCGCAGTTATGAGTACGATGGGCTTGGTGACCATTACGTTCGTTTCCTTCTCGAAGAACTTTTGCCCGAAGTCGAGTCCAGAAAAACTTCAGATGGACGCGCGATCCTTTTTTCGAAAGACCCGAACGATCATGGCATTGGTGGTTCGAGTAGCGGCGCGGTTTGCGCGTTCACGGCAGCGTGGGAACGTCCCGATGTTTTTCGCCGCGTGTTCAGCGCGGTGGGCACTTACGTCGGGTTACGGGGCGGAAACGAGTATCCCACTTTGATTCGCAAGTTCGAGCCAAAGCCGCTTCGCATTTTTCTCCAGGATGGTTCCAATGATTTGAATATTTATGCGGGCGACTGGTGGATGGCCAATCAGTCCATGGAACGTTCGCTGACTTTTGCCGGCTACGAAGTTGAACATGCGTGGGGCGATGGGATGCACAGCGGAAAACATGGCACTGCCATTTTCCCAGACGTTATGCGCTGGCTTTGGAAAGACTGGCCGAAACCGGTAAAAGCTGGCGTGTCGAAAAACGCCGCGCTCGAAGCGATTCTAATTCCCGGCAACGAATGGCAGATCGCGAGCGAAGGATACAAATTTACCGAAGGTCTTGCAGCAAATTCCAAAGGTGAAGTTTTCTTCAACGACATTCCCAGCAGTAAAACCTATAAAATTGCGCTCGATGGGAAAGTGACCGAGTTCGTCGCCGATTCCAAAAGAGGCAACGGACAACACTTCGGTCCGGATGGAAAGCTCTACGTCGTTGCGACAGCAGAATCCAAAGTTCTCGCGTACGATCCTGATGGAAAGGCTTCCCTAATTGCCGAAAACATCGCCGGCAACGACCTCGTTGTGACCCACAATGGAAATATTTATGTCACGGACCCTTCCCCCGCCCGAACAAATGGCACAAGCAGAGTCTGGCTCATCCTTCCCAACGGCACGAAAAAAATCGTCGATAGCGGATTACGTTTCGCCAACGGCGTCACCGTTTCTCCCGACCAATCGTTGCTGTACGTGAGCGATTCGCATTCACATTGGATTTACAGTTATCAAATTGCGGCGGACGGAACGTTGCGCGATAAACAGCGTTACTATTGGTTGCACGTTCCCGACACCGCTGAGGAGAGCGGCTCGGACGGAATGCGCACTGACCGCGAAGGTCGATTGTTCGTTGCGACAAAAATGGGAATTCAAATCTGCGACCAGGCCGGAAGAGTGAACGCCATTTTGCCGACCCCAAATGGCCGAAGCTCAAATCTTTGTTTCGGTGGAGAGAAATTCGACACGCTTTTCGTCACCGCAGGCGACAAAGTTTTCAAACGTGTGTTGAAGGTGCAAGGGGCTCAAGCCTGGGATAAACCGAATAAACCCGCGGCGCCGAGGTTGTGATGACTCTTAAAAATCGGCACGCCGCCAAGGAAAAAAACATAAAAGTCACACCCAGGTGCATGTTTCAGGATTCCGGCATCGCACTCTCATTGCAAAACAGCCGTTGATGTTCCCGCTTCGCGTGTAAAATGCGAATGACAAAGACACACTCGACTTCGTTGATAGAAAAGTTTGCCAGCAAACCGCCGCACGCAAGTGTTGACGGAAATTCGCGCAGCCGTTTGATAAATTATTTTTGTAATTTTTCAGATGCGGGTTTCGGACATTCTTGCCCACGCTGTTGCGCGCAGCGGTTTGAATGAGGACAAAAGTAAGTTGTGAACGATTCGAATGCTTTGTATAGCTCATTTCTAACGCCCAATGAAATTCGTCATCGCTTTATTTGGCAACTTGCTTCTGTCAAATGCGCTGCTATCGCAAACCATTGAACTGCCGCCACGCCCAGCTTCCGGCATGACCGGACTCAAATTCGTCGAAGCCATCGTTTTCCTGGATTTGCAGCCGCGTGAAGAAAAAGTATTTTCGGAAATCACGAACGGCAACATCCCGGAATTTCTGCGGAAGCTTTGTCCAGTAACCGTGACAAATATCGCCAACGGCAAAACCAACACCGCCACTTATTTTGTTGCGTCTGACTATCTCGCCGTTGGCTCAGACGAAGATTATTTCCTCACGCCATTGACTCCGTTCACCGCGCAGAAAATTGCCGACGCGCTCGGTTGCACTTTGCCGACGCGCAAAATGGTAAATGACATTTATTCCAACGCCATCGTGAAATTACCGCCTTCCCCGATTCCGCCAACGCCAGCCATGATTACCGTTCCCATTTTCAAACAACACCACGACACGGTTCGACAACAACGTCTGGCTCTCCTCAAGAAATTCCCACTCGGCGCGCTCACGGCTGGCGACAAAAAAGATCTCGTCATCACCAGTCGGCTGACGAATTCCCCCAACAAAGTCGCGATTTACGGCTGGCATCAAACCAATGGCGTTCCCATTCAACCTTTGTATCTCGGCCATACTGCAAACTGGGCTGATTACAGTCACGGAATCCGTCTCGTGCAGAAAAAAATGTTGGTCAACGGCGTTTCCAAAACCGTTGCAGAAGTTTTAGCCGACCCGGAACTCGCTGGATTACTGAGCGACGAAGGAATTGTTTCTCAGGCGAAATATATTTTCTCAGAATTTCCCAAAGTGGCGTCGCATCTCAGTGCCATCATCACCGCCAGCACCAACAAAATTGTTCTCGGACAATTCCAGAAAAGTTCATTCAACGAGCAAACGATGTGGCTGCAACTGGATCACGGCGTTCGCATTCTCATCAATGCGCCGAATGCGGAATCGTTCACCGCGCCAAAAAAGATGAAACTGGTTTTTTATGGTTTGCCGAACGGAAACACCATCGAACATACCGTCGGCAAAATTACCGCCACGAATGAAGATTGGCATTTCAACATCCAACACATCGCAGCACAGACCCGTTTTCTGCGCGAACAACTCACCGACGAA
Source organism: Verrucomicrobiota bacterium (assembly GCA_039916145.1). Taxonomy (GTDB): domain Bacteria; phylum Verrucomicrobiota; class Verrucomicrobiia; order Limisphaerales; family CANJXF01; genus CANJXF01. Next base: position 9,504 of record JBDSLX010000393.1, read on the forward strand.
AACATTGTTGTCGCGTATCTGGAAAACTCCCTGAAAACCTGGCCAGCGTGGCGAAAACAATTCGGGGACAAAGCTGTTTTGGAAATCGTTGAAAAGGTCAGCAACCGCTTCGAAGGTTTTGCGCCAAAAATCATTCTAGCCGGACACAGCGGCGGCGGCAGTTTCACTTTTGGCTATTTAAACTGCGTTGAAAAAATCCCCGACGACATTGAGCGCATCGCTTTCCTCGACAGCAATTACGGATACGAAACTGCGCTCCATCGCGACAAATTCGTGAACTGGCTGAAAAGTTCCGACAAACATTTTCTTACCGTGCTCGCCTATCACGATGACATCGCGCTTCTGAACGGGAAAACTTTTGTCAGCGCAGCGGGCGGAACGTGGGGCAAAAGCCATTTAATGAAAAAGGATTTTGAACCTCTTTTCCAATTCAAGGAAACCGACATTTCGCCTGATCTAAAAAACTGTTCCGCGCTCAATGGCCGTCTTCAATTCCTGATGAAAGAAAACCCGGACAAGAAAATTTTCCATACCGTTCAAGTCGAGAAGAACGGTTTCATCCACGCGATGTTGACGGGAACTCCGCTCGAAAACAAGGGCTACGAATATTTCGGCGACCGCGTTTACACCAAATGGATTTCGCCGGAATGAAAAGCGATGTCGTCGTTGGAATTGATTTGGGCGGAACCAAGATCGCTGCCGCAATCTTCTCTTCCACCGGCAACATTCTGCACAAAGAAGTTGTTCTTTTTGGAAACAAAACCGGCCACGACGTTGGGAAATTGATCCACAAGCAAATTCAAAATTGTTTTCTCACCTCGAAATCAAGGCGGCTCAACATTTGTGCAATTGGCGTTTCTGTTCCCGGAATCAGCAATCAAAAGACAGAAAAAGTTTGGGCGCCCAATATTCCCGGCTGGAAAAATTATCCATTGCGCGCAGAAATTATTTCCACGCTCAAGGACAAGCGTATTTCGGTCACAATCGAAAGCGACCGCTCTTGTTACATCCTTGGCGAAACGTGGCAAGGAGCGGCGAAGAATTGTGCAAATGCCATCTTCCTCGCCGTTGGCACAGGAATCGGCGCAGGGATTTTGGTCGATGGAAAAATTCTGCCCGGCGCGAACGACATTGCTGGCGCAATCGGCTGGATGGCTTTGCAAAAACCTTTTCGCGCCGAATACATTTCCTGCGGCTGTTTTGAGCATCACGCTTCCGGTGAAGGTCTGGTCAAAGTGGCAAAAGAACTTATCGCGGCAGACAAGAAATATCCCGGCGGTTTAAAAAACAAAAAGTTCACGGCCTTTGATATTTTCAAAGTTCACGACGCTGGTGATCCAATTGCCAAAATGGTTTTAGAACAAGCGATTGAATTTTGGGGAATGGCCGCGGCGAATCTGGTCAGCTTATTTAATCCAGAGAAAATCATTTTCGGCGGCGGAATATTCGGACCGGCGACAAAATTTCTTCCGAGCATTTTCGCTGAAGCAAAAAAATGGGCGCAACCCATCAGCATCCAACAGGTGAAGTTTGAACCGTCGAAACTCGGCGGCGATGCCGGACTTTATGGCGCGGCATATTTAGCTTTGCGAACTTTGCGCAAACATTCTTAAATCTCCGCGCCGATGTACAAAAAGAATCTCGTTTTCGCCGCCGCTTGTCTCGGCATGTTGCTTTTCGGGATAGTTTTCCTTTCGCTCGGCTCAGTGGTAAACATGTTGGCGCACAGATTCTCGCTCGATTACAACCACATCGGTACTCTTACCGTCCTTCTTCCCGGTGGCATTCTCGCTGGCTCGCTGATCTTTGGGCCTATCGTCGATCACTTCGGCTACAAATGGCTGCTCATCCTCTGTTCGCTCATGGTTTTGGTTGCCCTCGAAGGAATTGCTTTTGCGAATGAAAAAATCTGGGTGCAATTCTTCATCCTGCTCATCGGTTTCGGCGGAGGAATGTTAAATGGCGCAACCAACGCGCTCGTCGCCGATGTCAGCGCAGGTGAACGTGGCGCGAAGTTAAGTTTGCTAGGCGTGTTTTTCGGCATCGGCGCGCTTGGAATGCCGGGTTTGCTCGGCGCATTGTCCAAACATTTTTCCCCGGAAAGTATCGTGGCGGGAATCGGCCTCTTCGTAATTTTGCCAGTAATTTATTTTTTAGTAATTCACTATCCGCCACCGAAACAGGCGCAAGGTGCGTCGATGCGCGGTAGTTTCGCGCTGCTCAAAGAGCCGATGCTGCTCTCGATGGGATTGATTCTCGCGATTCAAAGCGGCATGGAAGGAATGTCCAACGATTGGATGACGCGCTATTTTTCCAAAGTTTTGCAAGCAACGGATCAACATTCACTCTACGCGCTCACTGCTCTCGTCGCGGCGATGACTGCAACACGTTTGTTGCTCGGCGGATTGCTAAAAAAAATCTCTGCGCAATTCATTTTGTTCTCGAGCATCATTTTCTCCGCGAGCGGCGCGTTGGTGTTGATGTCGGGAACAAATTATTGGGTGGCAGTTCTCGGCGTGATTTTGATTGGCATTGGATTGTCGGCAGGTTTTCCGGTGATGCTCGGTTACATCGGCGATTTGTATTCCAGCAAATCGGGCACCGCCTTCAGCATCGTGTTCGTCATCGCGCTCACCGGAAACATGACAATCAACAAATTGATGGGGCGCATCGCGCAGGAATTTGGCATCGCGCAATACGCCAAAGTCATGCTTGGCTGTCTCACTTTTTCCGCCTTTTTACTTTTTCTCGTCCTCAAACAATTTAATAAAAACAATCCGCAATTAACAAAACAAAATGAGCAGCGTCGCGAAACAGTGGCTTAACAACACTCGCGCGGTCATGGACCGCATTGAAAAAACCCAGATGGAAAATATCCAGTGCGCCGCTGAGATCATGGCTGATTCCATTCAGGCCGGACGGTGGGTTCACACTTTTGGCTGTGGCCATGCCACGATTCCGATTGAAGAAATGTATCCACGCATCGGCGGGTTCGTGGGGTTTCATCCGATGTGCGAAATGCCGCTGACTTTTTTCACGCGCATTGTGGGCGAAGGCGGCGTGCATCAGTTTTGTTTTCTGGAACGCGTGGAAGGGTATGGCGTGGAAATTATGAAGGGTTACAACTTCGATCCGCGCGACACGATGTGGGTTTTTTCTCACTCAGGAATTAACAACGTGAACATTGACGTTGCTATCGAAGCCAAGAAGCGCGGCTTGAAAGTCATCGCGTACGGTTCTGCGGCGGCTGCGAAGGGAAAACAAACACGCCACTCATCGGGTAAATCAATTTTCGATGTTGCGGATTTGGTCGTCGATTCTTGCGCGCCGATTGGAGATTCATCGGTGCCGTTGAAAAATCATCAGGACAAAGTCGGTCCCGTTTCGACGATGGCTTTTATCACCTGTGTCTGGCTGACGGTTTGCACCGTCGCGGAAATTTTGGCGGAGCGTGGCGTGAGGCTTTACATTCACCCTTCGCACAACGTCCCTGACGACGCGACGGCCAAGGAACGTTTAGACGAATGTCTGGCGGAATATAAGAAACGGATTGCGGGCGTTTAAATTTACTAACCAACCTATGCAAATTTTCAAAATCAGTCTGTTCCTGTTGCTCTCGCTCGTTTCTACTCACGCAGAGCCTGAGCACGGCTTCACTTCAATTTTCGACAGCAAAACTTTCAATGGCTGGAAGCTCGTCAACCAAAACGGTTCCGGTTATGGCATTACGAATGGGATTTTATTTTGCCAGCGTGGCGGGGGCGGAAATCTTTTTACCGAAAAAGAATACGAAGATTTTGTTTTTCGCTTTGAATTTAGACTCGAAGACGGCTCCAACAACGGCATAGGAATTCGCGCGCCGCATGAAGGCGATGCCGCTTACATGGGCATGGAGTTGCAGGTTCTGGATGACAGCACGAAGAAGTATGGGCCGCTGCGCCCGGAACAATTGCACGGTTCGATTTACGATGTCATTGCTGCGAAATCCGGCGCGCAAAAACCGATTGGCGAATGGAACTCCGAAGAGATTATCGCGCAAGGGCGTGATATAAAAGTCATCTTGAACGGAAAAACTATTCTGGATGCGAACCTCAATGAAGTGACCAACGCGACAACTTTGCAAAAACATCCGGGGTTGTTGCGAACGCGCGGGCACGTCGGTTTTCTCGGGCATACCGAATATGTTGAGTATCGAAACATTCGCATCAAGGAATTGCCCGTCGCACATAATGACAATTCAGCCCCGCCGGGATTTACCGCGATCTTCACCGGGAAAAATTTGGATGGCTGGAAAGGTTTCGTCGCGCCATTTTCAAAATGGACCGAACTCTCAGAAAAAGCGTTGAAGCAAAAAGAAGCAGACGAAAAAATGAAACAGCATTGGCTCGCGAAGGACGGCGTTCTCGAATACGACGGCAAAGGACAAAACCTGGTCAGCGAAAAAAACTACGGCGATTTCGAGCTGTGGGCGGATTGGAAAATTTTACCGAAAGGCGATAGCGGAATTTATTTGCGCGGCTGTCCACAAGTGCAGATTTGGGATCCCGCCGATAAAGGTGGAGCCAGAGATCATTCCGTCGGCTCGGGCGGGTTGCACAACAATCAAAAAAATCCCAACAACCC
>JBDSLX010000394.1:0-2898 GCA_039916145.1 Verrucomicrobiota bacterium
TCGCAGGAAATTCACAGCTCGGATGGAAGTTTTCTTCACGGCATCATGCATCGGCGCGAACCGGATTATGGAAATGCGAAGTATTGGTTTCATCGCGTTGGCGGACATTCGTCCTATCCAATCCTCGCGGTGAAAGCGGGGAAAATTTTGAATGGGACGAAACTTCACGATTTGAAATCAAAGCTCATCCGAGAAAACACATGGGACCCATTTGCGTTTGTGGATGCTTGCGAAGTCGCATTGCGCAAAAACGACGATTCAACCATTTCTGTTTTAAAACAAATCCAGGAAATAGAATTCAAGACGCTGCTGCAACATTTCACTTCGCCCCCAACAAAATGAAACCTTTGAACGAAAGTAGAGACGGCTCGGTGAGCCGTCTCAAAACGGTAAACTCACATCGCAACATGAGACGCCTCACCGAGGCGTCTCTACAAAATCTTTTGTTTCCCGAGTTCTATAAATGAACGAATTCAAAACAGTTCTGCTGGCTGTGCTTCCGGTGTTTGGAATCGCTGTTGCCGGAATTTTCATGCGCAAATGGAATTGGCTCACCGAAGAAGCCGATAAGAGTCTGCTGCGCGTCACGGTCAATGTTCTCGCGCCTTGTTTGATTTTCAGTTCGATTCTGCAAAACCAGGCACTCAAACAAATCAACAATCTTCTCCTCGCTCCCGCCGTTGGATTCGGCACCGTCGCGCTTGGGATGGGCGTCGCTTTTGCGCTGAACAAAATTTCCGGGTTGCGTGAACGCAAGGCGATTTCCACCTTCATCGTGTGTGTCGGGCTTTACAATTACGGTTATATTTCCGTGCCGCTGGCGAATTCACTTTTTGATCGCGAAACCATCGGCGTTTTGTTCGTCCACAATATTGGCGTGGAGATCGCGTTATGGACTCTGGTGATCATGACGCTCAGCGGCAATAGCGCAGGAACATGGAAAAATATTTTTAATCCGCCCGTGCTCGCAGTCATTCTGACGGTGCCGTTAAATTTCTTGCACGGCGATCAATGGATTCCATCGTTTGTTCTCATCGCCGTAAAGATGCTCGGCGAATGTGCGATCCCAATGGGAATCATTTTGGTTGGCGCAACAATGGCAGATCATTTGCATGAATTTCATTCCGCGTCAGGCTGGCGAGTGATTTCTAGCATGTGCGTTTTGCGCGCGGGACTGATGCCAATATTATTTTTATTGTTGGCAAAATTTCTCCTCTGCTCCATCGAATTAAAGCGTGTCATCGTGCTGCAATCAGCAATGCCGACAGCAACCTTCGCGATTGTTATGGCGAGACATTACGGTGGCGATGCGGCGACGGCATTGCGCGCGGTGATTGCAACTTCTGTTATAGGACTTCTCACGATTCCGCTCTGGATAAGGTTCGGAATTAAGTTTGTGGGTTTGTGAACAGAAAACTTTGAACCGCGAAATACACAAAATACGCGAAAGGAGAAAAGGTTAGCCGGTTTCTTTTTCGCGTGTTTTGTGTATTTTGTGGTTCCGTTTTTCTTATTCGTTGCCGACTGCTTTCTCCAACGCTTTCACCAAACCTTCAATAGTATGTGGCTTCGCTTCCACGTTCGGCTTCAAACCCAAATTTGAAATAGCTTTCGTGGTTTCCGGGCCAATCGAAGCAATCTTTGTTTCAGGAAATTTTTTAAACGAGGCTGGCAAATCAAAGCGCGCGTGAAAATTTTCCACCGTCGAACTGCTCGTGAATGTGATCCAATCCGCGCCGTGATCCATCAACTTCGCCGCCGCTCCGTTCAAATCTTCCGTCTCGGCAATCGTTTTATAAACTGCGATGTCGTCCACGATTGCCCCCATCTCCTCCAGTTTTTTTGGCAACTCTGGATTCGCCACTTCTGCGCGGAGCAAAAGTATTTTTAAATTTTCAATGCTTTCAAATTTCTTAAAGGAATCCGCAATTTGTTTTGTCACATATTCTTCAGGCATCAAATCGACTTTCAAATGCAGTTCTTTCAACTTCGCGGCCGTCGCCGGACCAACGGCAGCGATGCGAACGCCACCGATGTCGCGCATATCTTCAAACGCCCGGAAAAAATATTCAAAGAACGCGCTCACTCCATTCGGACTGGTGAACACAAGCCAATCGTAGGAATTCAATTCGAGCAAAACTTCCGCAAGCTCACGCTGTTTCGTCGGCGGAATTATTTTGATCGTCGGAATTTCCAAAACTTCCGCGCCGCGTTCGAGCTATTGTTTGGAAAGCTGGCTGGCCTGTTCACGAGTGCGAGTGACGACGATTCGTTGACCGAACAACGTACGCTTTTCAAACCAGTTCAATTTTTTTCGTAACTTCACCACGTCGCCAATCACCGTGACGGCAGGCGCGGAAAATTTTGTTTCAGCAACCACATCCCCAATTGTTGCAAGCGTTCCTTCGATGGATTGTTGCTGTCCGGTGGTTCCCCAACGAACCATCGCCACTGGAGTTTTAGCGGACATTCCATTTTCAATTAGCTTTTCAGAAATTTCGCGAATGCGCTCCACGCCCATCAAAACTATTTTTGTCCCGGAAGTTTTCGCAAGTTGCGCCCAATCGATGCTCGTCGCGTCTTTGGTGGGATCTTCGTGACCGGTGATGACCGTGAAACTGGAACAATGATCGCGGTGCGTGATGGGAATGCCGGCGTAATTCGGTGCAGCAACAATCGAAGAAATTCCAGGGACAACTTCAAAGGAGATTTTTGCGGCAACCAGTTCCTCCACTTCTTCACCGCCGCGCCCGAAGATATAAGGATCGCCGCCCTTCAGACGAACAACGCATTTTCCTTCCTCGGCTTTTCGCACGAGCAATTGATTCAATTCCTCCTGCAGAATCGCGTGATCTTTGGAGCGTTTGCCGCCATAAATAATTTCCGCCGACTTGGGCG
>JBDSLX010000395.1:0-3082 GCA_039916145.1 Verrucomicrobiota bacterium
CGAGTACGTCAAAAACCGTCGGGCCGAGCAGCGGATTACATTCGACTGTGCAATTTAATTTCCCGGCAACGATTGCTTCAAACGCCGGTTTCACGCCGTCGATGGAAACGATGATGATGTCCGTCCCGGGTTTCAGGCCGGCTTCTTCAATCGCCTGGATCGCGCCGAGCGCCATGTCGTCGTTGTGCGCGTAAACGGCGTTGATATTTTTCCCTTCCGCTTTGAGAAACGCTTCCATGACTTCCTTGCCTTTGGAGCGGGTGAAATCGCCGGTCTGCGATTTGATAATTTTCATCGTCGCATACGGCGCGATGCCTTCTTCAAAACCTTTTTTGCGATCAATGGCGGCAGAAGCGCCGGGCGAGCCTTGCAGTTCAACAATATTTCCTTTGCGATTCAATTTTGCGGCGAGCCATTTTGCAACCATGCGGCCTTCCTCGAGAAAATCAGACGCAATCAAAGTCGTGTAGAGCGAGTCATCCTCCACTTCCACGCCGCGATCCACGAGGATGACCGGGATTTTCGCCGCTTTAATTTCGCGCAAGACTGGTTCCCAGCCAGTCTCGCGGACGGGCGCGAGAATAATCGCGCTCACACCTTGCGCGAGAAACGTGCGCAACGCTTTGATCTGGTTTTCCTGTTTTTGCTGCGCGTCAGAAAAGCGCAGATCAATCCCGCGATTTTTGGCCTCGCCCTGAATGGAATCCGTCTCCGCCGTGCGCCAACCGCTCTCCGCGCCAATTTGCGAAAAGCCGACGGTGAATTTTCCCCCCGTGTTGTCGGCCTTTTTCCCGCACGAACACAGAGCCAAAACTGTAGCAGTCAGAAGTAAAATTGATTTCATGGACGAATTGTTATGATTTTTTGATGACAGTCAAAAGATTCTTTCTCTTCTTACAAAAGTCAGAGTGGATTTCTTCTGACTAAATTTGGCGGGACTAACCGTTTTTCGCACGAATTCATCCACGCATTGACTTGCCGGAATCCGCCCGATAATGTGTTTCGCGTCATCGGAATTTATTTTTTTGCCCATGCTTGAAGCCATTGAAAAACTTCTCATTCTCCAGGATCGCGACCGAAAAATCGCCCGCGTCAATGATGAATTAGCCCGCATCGAACCGGAGCGACAACAATTGAAATCACGGGCTGCCAACACGCAGTCTATCCTCGACGCCGCCAAGTTGCGCGGAAAACAAATTGAATCGCAACGCAAAGACCTTGAATTGGAAGTCGAGGCGCAGAAGCAAAAAATTGCTAAATATTCGGTGCAACAATTTGAGACGAAGAAGAACGAAGAGTTCAAAGCCATCGGGCACGAAATGGAAACCTGCAAAGCGACTATCACGAAGATCGAAGACAAAGAACTCGAATTGATGGAACAAGCCGAGGTTGCGCAAAAAGAAGTTGTCGCCGCGACCCAGGCCGCGAATGAGGCCAAAAAACATGTCGATGGACAAATTGCCGAGTTGGCCACGCGAGAAGAAAGTTTTAAAAAAGAGTTGGCCGAACTGACGGCGAATCGCGAGGAGATTGCCTCAGCCGTGGGCGATGATGCGCGTTCCCGTTACGAACGGCTTTTGAAAAATAAGGGTGAGAATGTGGTCGTCGGAATTCAACACGGCGTTTGCGGCGGTTGCCACATGAAATTTCCTCAGCAGATTGTTCTCTCGTGCCGCCGCGAAGAAGAAATTGTCACCTGCCCGAACTGCGGCCGGATTCTTTATTACACGCGCGACATGGATCTGGCCGTGGCGGATTAAAAACAGAATCTCGGACACCGGCAGTTCGAGCATCCCTACCGCAAACTGGAGCTGCGCGACATCGCGCAAGAAGCGGATTGATTAACAATGAGCATAAAGTATTTGACGATCCTTTTGGTGACTTTGCCGGGGCTTGCGGGAATATTTTCGAGTTCAGCCGCGACGATTAAATACACAGGCGTCAACCTTTTCGGGGCTGAATTCGGGGAACAGAATTTACCAGGGATCTACATCAGCGATTACGTTTACCCCAACCAGACCGAGGTGGATTATTTCAGGGGCAAAGGAATGAACGTCATCCGGCTCCCGTTCCGGTGGGAACGATTGCAACGCACCAACAACGCGAACCTTGATCCTACTGAACTGGGCCGGTTGAATTCGTTCGTAGCCGCAACAACCGCCAAGGGGGTATTTGTAATTTTAGACCCGCACAATTTCGCGCGCTATTACCCCAATCCCCGGAGCGACTTTCAAGGCGCCACCAATGGTTTGCTTGGCACGACGGTGCCCTATGCGGATTTTGGTAACTTCTGGTCCCGCATCGCCAGCATTTACAAAACGAACGATCACGTGATCTTCAATCTCATGAATGAGCCAGCTAATATGCTGACAGAGCATTGGCTCGACGCCGCCAACACTGCGATCGCCGCGATTCGCGCCACTGGCTCGACCAACCTGATTCTCGTCCCTGGCAACGGCTATACTGGTGCATGGACCTGGTTTGCCAACTGGTATGGAACGCCGAACGCCCAGGCCATGCTGAACATCGTGGACTCCGGCAATAATTACGCCTACGACGTCCATCAGTATCTGGATAGTGATGGTTCAGGCACCTCGAGCAATATCGGCTACGCGGCCATTGGGGCTGATCGTCTCGCCGGATTCACCCAGTGGCTCAAAGACAATAACCGCAAAGGTTTTCTCGGCGAGTTCGCGGTCGCGGAATCTACCATCGGCAATGGCATCGGCGACGAAGCCATCAGCAACATTCTTACCCACATCACAGTTAATGCTGACGTTTGGCTTGGGTGGACATGGTGGGCAGCCGGTCCCTATTTCACGAGCTACATGTTTTCACTCGAACCGGTCGGTGGGGTTGACCGGCCGCAGACACCCATTCTGAAAAACTTCATCCCGTTTCCTGATCTGACTCTAGTTGTCACGACAACAAACAAGTTTCAATTCCTGGCGCAACCAGGCTTCGTGTATCAAACTGAAGCTTCACCTAACCTGTCGGCGGGCAGTTGGACGAACTACAGTTCGGCGATGACGGGCAATGGAAACCTGACGAATGTCACCATGCAGGTTGGGACTGGTTTGAG
>JBDSLX010000396.1:0-3321 GCA_039916145.1 Verrucomicrobiota bacterium
AGTTGCGGAAAAAATTGGCCGATGAACGGGCAGTGCCGTCTTACATTATTTTCTCGGATGTTTCGCTGCGGCAAATGGCGCGAAGCTATCCAGCCAACGAACAGGAATTCACGCGCATCAGCGGTGTGAGCCAGAAAAAATTGGAAGAATTCGGCGAAGCGTTCCTGGCGGAAATCGCGCTCCATCTGCTCACCGAACCGCGCCAGATTTTTGCAGATGATTCGTTTGTCGCGCCGCCAGCGAAGACCCATCTTGGAGACACGGTGCGTGAGACGATGAAATTATTTCGCGCGGGTCAATCGGTGGAACAAATCTCGCGCAGTCGAGGCATTACCACCGGCACGGTCTTCGGCCATTTGGCGACGGCGATTGAGTCGGGTGAGAATATTGAGTTGAACCAATTTTTCACGGATGAAGATCAACAGAAAATTGCAGCGGCGTTTGCGCAGTGCGGTTTTGGAAATATCGTTGGCGCGAAAGAATTTTTGGCGAATAAGTTTGATTACGGTTTGCTGCGGATTTTTCGAGCGGCGGCGCAGAGGAAATAATTAAACGTGCGGATGGGTAGCACAGGCGACTCGCCTGTGCCGTCCGGCCACTGGCCGGACGGAATTGGAAGGACGTTGGCTCTGGAAATCGACGCACGAAAAAGATCGTGTGTTTTTTCCGTTCCGAGCGGCGGGTCGCCGCTCGGCACAGGCCAGTGGCCTGTGCTACCCAACGCGAAAACGAGAACGCCGCAATCTACAAAAAAGCCCGCGCCGGGATGTCGCGAGCTTTGCGTGAAACAGATAAGTTCGTTCAACCTTTGAGATTGTCATTAGGAGCACCAATGACCATCACGCCGTCCGCGCCACTCTCTTCTGGAATCCGCATCGCGTAGAACGAGCGATAGACGAAGATCAGCGCGATGACGAAAAAGAATGCGCCAATCCACGGACTGTAATTCATCGCGTGAGTATCGAGTTTCAAACGCTCTCTGTAGTTGAGCGTCATCTCCACGGCGATTTCAACGGCAAGCAAACCGAACAACGTCGTGAATTTAATTACCGGATTCATCGCGACGGATGAAGTGTCTTTAAACGGATCGCCCACGGTGTCGCCGACGACAGTTGCGGCGTGAAGCTCAGTTCCTTTTTGGCGAAGATCCACTTCAACAATTTTCTTGGCGTTGTCCCATGCGCCACCGGCGTTCGCCATGAAGATCGCTTGAAACAATCCGAAGAACGCGATGCCGATCAAATAGCCGATGAAGAAATACGGATTGAAAAACGGCAGCGCGAGCGCGAAGCAGAACACGACGATGAAAATGTTCCACATGCCTTTTTGCGCATAGACCGTGCAAATGCGGACGACTTCTTTGCTGTCTTTTTCCGACGCCGTAGTCGCGGAGAGGTTCATGTTCTCTTTGATGTAAACCACAGCGCTATACGCACCAGTCACAACCGCCTGACACGACGCACCAGTGAACCAATAAATCACCGAACCGCCCATGATGAGTCCAAGAATAATTTCTGGCTGCACGATGCTCAACTTGGAAACGACATCTCCAAATTGAGCGGGGTAAAGTTCATGCATGTTTTGTAACAGCATGATGATCCCGAAAACCATCGTCGTCGCACCGACCACGGCCGTACCGATGAGCACTGGCTTCGCCGTGGCTTTGAAGGTGTTGCCCGCGCCGTCGCCTTTTTCGAGCTGATACTTGGCGTTTTCGAAATCGGGGCTGAAACCAAAATCTTTTTTGATTTCCTCGCGGATGCCTGGACGCCCTTCGATCTGGCTCAGTTCATAAACGGATTGTGCATTGTCCGTCACGGGGCCGTAACTATCCACGGCGATTGTGACTGGACCCATGCCGAGAAACCCGAACGCGACGAGGCCGAACGCAAAAATGGGTGCGGCGAACAGGAATTTTTCCGGCATGAGTGCGAGCAGCGCGGCGTTTTGGGAAAAGTAATAAGACCCGGCCATCAACACCATGATGCAAAGGCCCATCCAGAACGCGGAGAAGTTTCCCGCGACGAAGCCGGACAAAATATTCAAAGAAGCCCCGCCGTGTTTTGAACAATTCGTGACTTCGCGGACGTGGCGCGAATTAGTGCTGACAAAAACTTTAGTAAATTCAGGAATCACCGCGCCCGCGACTGTTCCACAACTGATAATCACGGATAAGACCCACCAAAGATCAGGCAGGGCTTTAAATACTTCCGCGCCATTAACGGTCTGCGTAATTCCGAAATCGCCCAACAACATTTTGCTGGCGATGAACGTCACGATGATGGAAACCGCCGAGGTAATCCAAACCAAGTGAGTGAGGGGCGCTTCAAAATCGAAATCTTTTTTGCCGCCGAACATCGCTTTGCTCAGGCCTTCGTTGATGAAATAGGAAGCGAGCGACGTGACGATCATCAATGCGCGCATGGCGAAAAGCCAGATGATGAGCGTCGCAACAATCGTCGGAGTTGCGGCCAGTGCGAGCGCGAGAAATGCGATCAACGCGACGCCCGTCACGCCGTAAGTTTCAAAACCATCCGCCGTCGGCCCGACTGAGTCACCCGCGTTGTCGCCGGTGCAATCCGCGATCACGCCCGGATTCTTCGGATCATCTTCAGGAAGTTTGAAAACGATTTTCATCAAGTCGGAACCGATGTCGGCAATTTTCGTAAAGATGCCGCCGCAGATACGCAGCACACTTGCGCCGAGCGATTCGCCGATTGCAAAACCGATGAAGCACGGCCCGACGAGTTCGCGCGGCAAAAACATCAGGATGCAAATCATGAAAAATAATTCCACCGCGACGAGCAGCAAACCGACGCTCATGCCGGAACGCAGCGGGATTCCCAACGTGGCGAGCGGGTTGCCTTGCAGAGCGGAAAACGCAGCGCGCGAATTCGCAATCGTGTTGATGCGAATTCCAAACCAAGCGACGCCATAAGAACCAAGAATTCCCAAAATCGACGCGAGCAGAATGACGATGACGTTTAAAGTCGTGTTGTGCTGGAGAAATTTGAAAAAATAAATCATGCACGCCGCGATCAGAAACCAAAGGATGGCGAGAAATTTTCCCTGGGTGAAAAGATAGGTTTTGCACGTTTCCCAAATCGTTTGAGAAACGTTTGCCATGCTGGAATGCACGGGCAGAGCCTTGGTCTGCATGTATTGCACGAGACCGAAAATCGCGCCGATGCCGCAAATCGCGATGCCGATATACATGAGCATGGCACCGCTGACCCCGCCCATTCCGTCAAAGCGAACGGCGGATAAGTCGGGAATTTTTATGTCGGCTTCGCCGGCAAATGCGCCGCTGCAAACGCCGAA
>JBDSLX010000397.1:0-1644 GCA_039916145.1 Verrucomicrobiota bacterium
CAAAGCCGAGAATAAGAGCCTCCTCACGTCGGCTGCTACAAATCGTTTTGCTGGCGCCGCTTTTAATTTTGTCCGCTTGCTCGAATTCCGAAACCGACCAAAGAAAAGTTTCCGTTCACAGTAAAATTTTCTCTCATGTCGAAATTATCGGCTCGCTTGGAACGGGCGCGGGACAATTCAACAAACCGCGTTCGCTCGCATTGGATAGAGACGATAACCTTTTTGTCGTGGACATGACGGGGCGTGTGCAGAAATTTTCTTCCAACGGAATTTTCCTGACGAGCTGGCAGATGCCCCAAACCGATCTCGGAAAACCAAAAGGAATGACGCGAGATCTCGACGGAAAAATCGTGGTGGTCGAACCGCACTACATGCGCGTAAATCACTTTACGGCCGAGGGAAAACTGGCTTCGCAATGGGGAATTAAAGGAACAAACGAAGGGCAGTTGATGTTTCCACGTTCGGTCGCAGTCAATTCACGTGGTGAACTTTTTGTGAGCGAATACGGATTGGTTGAGCGCGTTCAACATTTTTCCAAGGACGGTAAAACGTTTTTGAATTCAATTGGCAAACCGGGCGAAGGAGCAGGGGAATTCAATCGAGCGGAAGGTTTGGGCATTGATGCCAAAGATCAAGTTTATGTCGCCGACTCGTGCAATCATCGCATTCAGATTTTTTCCAGTGACGGAAAGTTTTTGCGCAGTTATGGAAAGGCGGGAAGCGGCGTTGGCGAAATGAGCTATCCCTACGACGTGCGGGTTGACGCGAGCGGTTTGCAATTCGTTTGCGAGTTTGGAAACAGTCGCATTCAAATTTTCGATGCGAATGATCGTCCGGTGGAAATTTTGGGTGAAGTCGGTGCTGCGCCGGGACAATTCGCCAATCCGTGGAGTATTGATTTGGATTCGCATGGGAATCTTTACGTGGCGGATGCGTTGAATCATCGAGTGCAGAAATTTGTGAGAAACGTGCTGCCAGCGTCTCGCTGGCAGAGAACATCTGGACAAAGCAGTCATCTAAGGGACAGCCACGTCTTTTCTGCCAGCAAGATGCTGGCAGCACCATGAACTTCCAATTCGCTAATCCACTTTTTCTACTGCTGCTCGCTCCGGCGATGGCTTGGGTGATTTGGCTGGCGTGGAAATCGGACGTGCAAATCAGCGCGTGGCGTCGTTGGACGGTTTTTATTTTGCGAACGTTGATTGTCTTCGCGCTGGTGCTGGCGATTGCGGGACTGCAATGGAAAAAGCCGCTCGAAGGAATGAACGTCTATTTTTTACTGGATCGTTCGGACAGCGTTCCGTCGGCGCAACAGGAAGCAGCGCGCGATTTGGTGAACAAGTTTTCCACGCAAAAAAAGAAAACAGACAAAGCTGGAGTTCTTGTTTTCGGGACGGACGCGGGAATTGAATCGACGCCGAATGCAGCGATCAATTTGCAAAAGATTCAGGCGATAGTCGGAACCGAACGCACGGACATTTCTGGCGCGATTCGTCTCGGGACGGCCGCGTTTCCTGAAACCGGACAAAAGCGATTGGTTCTTTTTTCCGATGGCAATGAAAACATTGGCGATGCGCAAATCGCCTTGCTCGCGGCAAAAACGCTAGGTGTGACTTTTGATGTTGTGCCATTGGGCGTTTCTCG
>JBDSLX010000398.1:0-5502 GCA_039916145.1 Verrucomicrobiota bacterium
AAGTTGCGCCAATGAACGCGTTACGCGCATTGATTCCTCCCTTGGAATTCGGTGGCGAAGTTCCCTTCAACACATTGCGTGAACCAACTGCCCGTTGGATGACTTCCTCAGAATTGCCAGCGCGCCACTCGTTAATGGCGAGATTATACAAGAGACAACCTGCGGCGAGCGAATGAGGATGGTTGGTCAGGAGTTCGTCAATCAAGCGCGTGACCTTTTCAGTGTCCGCCCACGGTCTGGCGACACCGACGTCGAATACAACCCAGCGATAGATTCCGTAATAGGTCAGATCGGTTTTGGGCGCATGAATATCCAGCGTATCGAGACGGCGATTTATTTCTTCGCCTGCTTGACGCAAGCGTCCCGTCGCGACAAATCCATTGGCCAATTCGCCGCGCCGTTCTCCGTCCTTCGGAGCGCGCCGCACTGCGACCAATGCGCGGACCAACCGTTTAAAGGGTGGGCGCATCTCGCGCATTTCTTCCTCAGCCAGATCGCCAGGCAAATTTGTGGTGGAAGCGGATCCAACAGTGGCTGCGATTTTTTCTTTTTTCCAAACCGCGAGAAGTCGCTCTACACTTGCTGCAACCACGGCGTTTAACTCGATCAATTTTCCCGTTTGCTCAATGCGCGCCAGTTCCAATGTTCTAAGCGGGTCAACCAATGAGAGTTCCACCGTGACGCGATCCGGATCAATTTTTCTAACGCGACATTGTAAAAGCGCATCCGCCATTAACCAGCGGCCGTAGCGCGGCGCGGCTTGTCGGGAAAAAAGATCACTCAATTTTAAATCCTGTTCAGTCATGGCCGCGCCAATGTTTTCAAATGCGAACACCTGCACTTTGCCAGAGGAAAGGAGAGACGCTTTCAAAGTCGCGGAGACGGATGTAGACAGCCTTACGCCATCTTCGCGATTGCTGCTTTCTGCAGAAACATTCAAAACCGCCAGCACCGGTTTCGCGTCACGATTTTCGCCCGAAGGTAACTCGAACTGAACGCCGATTTTTTTCAGGAGCGGCACAATTTCCTCTCGGCGAATCGCGGCGTGAGGTTGAAAGCCGGAGACTTCGTAAGCCTTGATTTCCCACAACAACGGAGCGGCAAAATCCGGATCAAGCTCGGCGGAATTCATGAAGCAGGCGACGGCAACTTCAGGTTGCCCGCGAGTGAAAGCGTTTAATCCGCGATAAAAAAGAATCAGCGATTCTGGCTTCGGCGTGTAACCAGACGCGCGAATTTCGTTGGCCACGACTCCGAGCGCAGTGAGTTTTTTCGCCAGCGTTCTACTGACGGATTGCAAGACGGCAGACAATTCCAATGGATAAGCGCCTTCGCCCACACCCGTCGCGACGACCTCGATTGCTTCCACTGAAAAAGCAGTTGCCTCGACGCGAAAACGTCCGCCTTCCAACGACATGACTCTGCCCGTAATGAGATGTCCCGCGTGCAGCAACGACGCCAGCTTGAACTGGTCTTGAGTTGTTCCTGGTTCACTCAGAAGTTTTTGCTCGCGCAATACCAGTTGAACGAAATCGCGATCCAGCGTGAGCACGCCAGCCTGCTGCAATTCAATCTGTAATAAATCGGCAATCCCATTGCGCGCCCAGGACCAATGCGCATCGTTGGTTGGCACGGAAAAATCCAACACAGCGACGGGCAGGGACGAATTAGTGATCGTTGCCGCAGGCGTATTGCAAACCAGCAAGACCGCCGCACAGACGCCGCTGACCGCCAACTTTCTGAATTTTTTTTTATCGCGCGCTTTCATTAAACCCTCGCTTCTCGCAAGGCATCGCATCTGACTTGATCTTACGGTTTTCAATTCGACCGTGGCGATTCTGTTTTCAGGATGTACTTGCCGCTGACAGAATTCCAATTCCAGCGGCCAAGACCGGCCTCCAACATGGCCCACGCCTCTTCATTGTTTTCTGGGAGATCAATAAATTTCCTCAAGCGAGCCAGCGCGTCGGCTGGCGACGCTCCACGATGAACCCGCATCGGCAGGTTTGGTTGATCGGCAATCGGGTGTGCTGCGCGCGAAATTAAAGCATTCATTTCATTTTTACCGCTCTTCTTGCACGCCGGTTTCGCGCCACCATTGGCGGGCGGCGAGGATTGTGTCTTCGGACGATTTCCCACCCGCGAATTTCAGGCCAGGCGCAGCCACAGCTTGTTGAATCGCTTTTGCCGCCGCCGCACAAACCGCGTTGTTCGGATGATACAACATCTGCGCAAGGAGCGGAATGGACTCGCGCGAAGCGGGACCAATCTTCGACAAGGCCCACGTGGAATTGCGTTGCAGCCAATAACCGAGTTCGTGGCTGCTCAAGATCAACATCGGCACAGCGCACGCCGCCGGACGGCCAATGCTTCCGAGCGCATTAATAGCATTGTTTTGCGATTCGCCGCTTGCGACGAGTGGCACAATGTAAGGAACTAGTTCCGCCGCGTTTTTCTCCAGCATCCCACAAAGCAAAAGGACAGCGTTGGAGACGACGGCTTTTTGGATCTCTGGTTCCGTGCGGTTGATTTGCCAAACCATGTAGCGAAGGATTGGAAGCAGTTCATCTTTGCGCGCGAGAACTTCGGCTTGCACGGAGCGATTATCCGCGCCAACGCCGCCAATCATCCGCTCGCGAAATTCCAAAATCATTTTCTCCATGCTTTCCTTGGTGTGGCCTGCTGGCAATGGAACGGGCGAAGCGCGTCCGCAGCATTCGGTATAAAGCGCTTCCCGGCTCGCGAATAAACGAATCCGTCGCGTGAGATTACGCGCGGCATCTTCGATGCGCGTGGAATAACCGCCCGTTTTCCGTCGAATAGATAAATCGCGCCCGGCGCATTGCTCCAAAACTTCGCGCAATAACTCCAGAGCGTTAAAATAATTTCCCTCCTCGTATTCCAGCGAAGCTAAATCGAATTGCGCCGTAAGACGATTCTCCAAAGGCACCGCCGTG
Organism: Verrucomicrobiota bacterium; assembly: GCA_039916145.1. Taxonomy (GTDB): domain Bacteria; phylum Verrucomicrobiota; class Verrucomicrobiia; order Limisphaerales; family CANJXF01; genus CANJXF01. The sequence continues at coordinate 2,958 of JBDSLX010000398.1, forward strand.
TTGTCGCGCAGCGTCAAAAAACATTTCCGCGCAAAATCGTTTTTCTTTTCGTCGAGCATTTGTTCCGCCAGTTCGCCCAGGGTAGTCAAATATTCCAACATCGCGATGTGCTGGTCGTAGTCAGTTGTTCCAAGGTAATCCGCCCACAATTCCTGGCTCTGTCGCAGCACGAAATCGGCTTTGGCCTCCGGGCCTTTTATGTGTCCGACCGCGTCGCCCATTTTCCGAATGACTTTTCCGCGAGTCATTACATCCGGACTGCGCAACAATGAATCTCCTTCTGCTAGAGTTGCTTCGTCATCGCGCGTCTTCGCTTTTGCCTGGAACTGTGGCAGCGCGTTCTTCTGCTGCTCTTCCATCTTCTGCGACGCGGAGATCACCTCCCACGCGGCTTTTCGCACCTCCTCATTTTTCGATGCGATCAAGTCGTTGGAGAGAGCTCTCGCGCGGGCGAAATTCTGCTTCTTGAAACTATTGGTCAGGTCCGCAAATTTCTTTGGCTCGCCCGAAACTGGAAAAGTGTGATCCGCAAAAAATCGCACCGGCAAATTTGTGGACATGGATGCGTAGTAGCGCCGGTTCGTGGAACTCGAGCGCGCCTTGCTTCCGATCTTCTCAATTGTTTCGGAAAGCTCGAACGCATCGCGACTCGCGGGAAACGTTTTCAATAAGGGCGCAAAGAAATTCGTCAACGGTATCAAAGTTGTGGCAAGACTTTTTTCCGGCGTCCATTGACTGCGGTTTCGCCACAATGCCGAAGCCATCAAAAAAGAAGCGTCCGGTTGCTCAGGGTTTTTCTCTAAAATTTCGACGGCTTTGCTCCAAATCGATTCCTGATATTTCGCAAGCGGCAACAAATCTCCGAGAGCAATCCAGTGGCGCGCATTGTTCGGCTCCTGTTGCGCCAGTCGCATCGCCTTGCTGATTTTTATTTCAAAAGAGTCGGACGCGTCAGCGATTTCCGGCAGCGCTGCGGAATTAAAATTTGTGCGTTGCGACGGCGAGGTTTTTATCCAATTGGCTAATAAATTTTTCGCCAGCTTCTGAAATTCGCCGGGCTGTCCGCGGACTGACGGAATTTGCGCGCTTGCGAGTGTCTCGCCCGAAAGCAGGTGATGCATCCGCGCCGTTACCACGCCATTTTCCTCAGTGACATGAACGAAATAATCCACCGCGAGCCAGACACTTTTTTCATTCAGCGGCGCGGACATCTGGCCGGTGAGTTGCAAATCCAGTTCGCGCGCCGTGGCGTTGATGGAATTTGGATCGAACAATTGCAACGCCGGGCTGCTGGCGAGCGCTTGCAGAAATTCTCCCTTATTCGGCAAATCGGTCGTGACGACCACCGCCACGACAGGTGTGTTGCTCACAGGTGATTTCGCAACGCCCTTGTTTGTTTGGATCGTGGCCGAGGCGATTTCCGCAAGTTCCGGAAAACCCGCCGCACGTAGCGCCCGCGCTTCCCACTGCTGGGCCAGCGTGAAGTCTTCATCCAACGTTCGCGCGATGAAAAATTGCGAGAAAGCGCGCGGAAAATCGCCGACGGTATAAAACTGAATTCCTTTAAAAAAACTTTGCGCGGCCTCGGGAATCCATGTGAGCGAAAGAAATTCCGACTGCCGCGCAAAACGAGGTTTTTCGCGCGAGAAAGCGCGGATGATTTTTCCGCACAAATCGTCCAGCGCGCCGTTCAGTTGATTCGGATAACTGCCGGCACTCGTGAACACTGCCAGCGGTTCGGCATTCTCAGCGCGAACTAGCGCGAGCCGCATTTCAAATTGATTTGTTGCGAGACGGCGAATAGCGCCGGAAATCAGAAATGAAACGTGCGGCAATTTGGCTTCCCGGATTTTTTGCGCGCTGATGAAGCCGGAAGCGGACATCTTGCGCTCCGCCAGAATCAATCGAATCTGCCGCCGTTCCAGAGTGACGACGCCTTTCGATTGCAACGTCATCTCCAGAAAATCGGAAAGCCCGGCCGTCCAATCCCCCGGCGCGCCGTTTTCTGCGGTAAAATCAAGAACCGCGACGGTGTCGGGAATCGGCTCAGCAAAGCAAAAATTTGCTACGAGCATCATGCCGAGAACAATGAGCAGAGTAAATTTTGGATTGCGGCGTGCCACAGAGAAACTTCTATTTCACCAATTTGGGAAGAAGCCGTTCCGCCACTTCACCAGCCGCATTTTGTAGCGCGGTTTTCGCAGCGGTTTGTTCGGCGATGTCCACGGCGACGCTGGTCTGCCGATCCACCGTTAAAAGTTTTCCGGTTTTTTTATCGTGCGCTTTTAATTCAATTCGACTCTTGCACGAAATTAAATATCCTTTGCGCAATCCAAAGGCGCTGAACGCTTCGCCGGTGATTTCAATGTCGGCTTTTTTGTCAGATTTCTCATCAACGACGGTGAAGCCGGCTTTTTGCAGAATAAGCGACAATTCCGTTTCGGCTGCGGGGTCAATCACGGGTGCGCCGAAATGACGTTCGGCAATTTTCACTGAGACGACTGGGCGTTTTTCACCTTTCAACGATTTGATGATTTTCTCAATT
>JBDSLX010000399.1:0-8876 GCA_039916145.1 Verrucomicrobiota bacterium
CCTGCGCACAAAATTGTGGCGGCTGGATTGTCGCACGTGCCGGAAGGACGAATGATTTTTGCGAATCTCACCGTGTTGGAAAATTTGAAGATGGGCGCGTATTTGCAGAACAACAAAAGCGTCATCGTAATTGAAATGGATTACGTCTTCAGCATTTTTCCTCGACTCAAAGAACGCGAAAAACAAATCGCCGGAACTTTGTCGGGCGGCGAGCAACAGATGCTGGCGATTGGCCGCGCGTTGATGAGCAAACCAAAATTCCTGATGCTCGACGAACCGTCACTCGGCATCGCGCCAATTTTGGTGAAAACGATTTTTGAAAAAATTGTGGAAATCAATCGCGAGCGCGGCATCACGATTTTACTCGTGGAACAAAATGCGAATCTGGCGCTGGAAATTTCCCGTTATGGTTTCGTGTTGGAGACAGGAAAAATTATTTTGGAGGACGAATCCGCCGTGTTGCGGCAGAACCCCAAAGTGAAGAGTGCGTATCTTGGCGGCTAAACTTCTGTTGCATGTGCCAAGTAAAGAAACTTTTATTTGTTTGCAGCCAAAACCAATGGAGAAGTCCCACCGCAGAAAAAATCTTCGACGGAGTCAGCGGATATTCCGCCAAGTCGGCTGGAACTGAAAATGGTGCGCGCATCAAAGTCACCGAAGGTCTTGTCGGTTGGGCAGATTTGGTTTTCGTGATGGAAAAACGTCACGCCGAAAGATTGCGCAGCAAATTCCCGGAATCGTTCGCGCACAAAAAAATCATCTGCCTCGATATTCCCGATCATCTCACTTACATGCATCCCGAACTCGTCGAGCTTTTGAAAGAGCGGCTGAGTGAACACATCGATTTTCCGTAATCACAATTCCGCCAACAACTGCTCCATCTCCGCCAGCGGCCCTTCGTGATTTTGTTCAATGGCCAATTGTTTGGCGCGTTCAAACGAAATTTTTGCCGACGCTGGATTTCCCAAAGCGAGTTCACATTTGCCGATCAAAATTTGCACGACCATCCAGTCCGGCTTCTTCGCAATCGCGAGATCGAATTGCTCCTTTGCCTCCTGAATTTGTCCTGCATCGAAATAAGCTTTGCCCAAGCTGAATCGAGCCAGCTCGTTGTCAGGATATTGTTCCAGCAATTTTTTGTGGCGCGCGATGGCTTCGTTCATGTCGGCTGAAGCGAAACAAAAGAAACTGACCGCGTCAAATGCGCTTTCGTTTTCTGATTATTTTGAGCCAGCTTTCAAGACGCTTCGATTTCTGATTCGGAAAGCAGTTCGTTATTTATATCTCGCGCGGCAGCGACTTCCTGAGCGGTGAGCAACTTTGCGTTTTTGATCAGCTTGCAAAATTCTTTTTTCGTGACGCGCTGACGAGTGCCCGCTTTGGTGTTGAGGTCATTGATGATTTTGTATTCCACGGCCAGCCGCTCAAGGAAAGCGATGCGGATGTATTGCTGATCGAGCTTCCAGGTCTGGCCTTGGCATAATTTCATTTTTCAATTTTACGCACGGAGCTAAACTCTGCGAATTAATTACACATCCAGCTTCGTCCACTTCGCGTTGCCTTTGGAAGATTTTACAACGGCTTCGATGAAAGCCATGCCGCGCACGCCATCTTCGATTTTCGGGAAGTCATTCGCAGCGTCATCTTTTGTGAGTTTCTTTCCTTCTTCACGAGCGCGAATCGCAGTGGCGAAAGATTTGTAAATATTCGCGAACGCTTCGAGATAACCTTCGGGATGTGCGGGCGGCGTGCGACCCGCAGCTTTCGCGGCATTGCAGAGATAACCATTGGCCGCACGATAAATCTGCATCGGTTGGTCAGGCCATTTCACGAGCATGGAATTCGGTTCTTTCTGGTGCCATTCAATTGAGCCGATTTCACCATAGACGCGAATATTTAAATTATTTTCTTCGCCAACGCTGATTTGCGACGAGTGTAAAATTCCTTTTGCGCCGTTGTTGAAACGAAGCAGCACATTCACATCGTCGTCGAGTTTGCGGCCTGGGACAAACGTCGTGATGTCAGCGGCGAGTTCTTTGATCTGCAAACCGGTTATGTATTCGGCAAGATTTTCTGCATGCGTTCCAATGTCGCCCACGCAACCGCCCGCGCCGCTGCGTTTAGGATCGGTGCGCCACGCAGCTTGTTTTTGTTTTGAAGCTTCGAGACGTTTCGCGAGCCAGCCCTGCGGATATTCGACGACCACTTTGCGGATTTTGCCAAGTTTTCCAGTGCGAACCATATCGCGCGCTTCTTTGACCAGCGGATAGCCGGTGTAATTGTGCGTAAGGCCGTAGAGCAAACCGGTTTTCTTCACCAGTTCACGGATCTTTTTGGCTTCGACGAGATTAAACGTCGCGGGCTTGTCGCTCAAAACGTGGAAGCCATTTTCGAGCGCCATCTTGGCCGGTGGAAAATGCATGTGGTTCGGCGTGACGATGGAAATGAAATCAATGCGTTCGCTCGCAGGCAATTTCAATTCGGCTTGAATCATTTCCTGAAACGTCCCGTAACAGCGGTTCGGTGGGAGAAATAAATCCGCGCCACTGGCTTTACTGCGCTCAGGATCAGAACTGAACGCGCCGCAAACGAGCTCAATCTGTTGATCCATCGCGGCGGCGATTCGATGCACCGCACCGATGAAAGCTCCGCGTCCGCCGCCGACCATTCCGAAACGAATTCTTCTACTCATAATAATTTCCCGCAAAGTTAAAGTTTGAAGTTGGTGAAGCGGACTTTATATTGACCACGTTTTTCAAGTCAACGTGTGACTTGTTCAGATATGTTTACTGCCGCAGAACTCGCCCAACAACTTAATGGAGAAGTTATCGGGGATGCTTCCATCAGCATCATAGGCTTTGCGCCCGCCTCTGCCGCCAAGCCGGGTGATTTAACTTTTGCGGAAAACGGAAAATATTTCGGGGCAGCCGAACAAAGCACGGCTTCGGCAATTCTGGTCGATGCTGGTTTTCAGTCGACGCAAAAAGTTTTAATTCGTGTGAAAAACGCTCGGATTGCTTTTGCGAAAGTTCTGCCGCTATTTTTTCCTGAACAGAAATTTGTAGCGGGAATTCATGCTACGGCGGTGGTCGATTCATCCGCCCAGATCGATTCCAGCGCACATATCGGAGCACATTGTTTCATCGGGGCGAAAGTAAAAATTGGCGCGCGCACGGTTCTCGAAGGCGGAAATCAGGTCGCAGCAGAATCAATCGTTGGAGAAGACACGCGAATTTTTCCCAACGTCACAATGTATCGCCGAACTCAAATCGGGAGTCGCGTCAGAATTCATTCTGGATCGGTAATTGGTTCGGACGGTTTTGGTTATGTTTTCGATTCAGGATTCCATCGCAAGATTCCCCAAACGGGAAGGGTAATTATCCACGATGATGTGGAAATTGGCGCGAACGTGACGATCGATCGTGGCGCGCTGGGGCCGACGACAATTGGCAAAGGGACGAAAATCGACAACATGGTGCAGATTGCACACAACGTGACGATTGGCGAACATTGTGTGATCGTGGCGCAAGTGGCTATCGCCGGCAGCACGAAGCTCGGAAACTACGTTACTGTGGCGGGTCAGGCTGGAATTGCCGGCCATTTAAAAATCGGCGACCGAGCTACGATAGCAGGTAAATCAGGCATCATGTTAGACATTGCTGAGGGAGAGAAATGGTTCGGCAGTCCCATTGCCGCTCCTGATCGCGAAATGAAGCGTCAGCTTCTCGCCGTGCAAAAATTGCCTGAGCTGCTCCGGCGCGTTGCGGAACTCGAAAAGAAGCTCGCGGAAGAACCCACTGCGCAGCCTTAATTCGCGCGGGATTTTGCCGAAATAGTCTATTGACTATAGAGGTTTCTTTGCTAGTTTCTCCGCTCCTTAAATTGGATTTGATTGATTGGATTTTGATGAAAACGTATTTACCGAAAGTTAATTTGGACGAACGCAAATGGCATGTCATTAATGCCGAGGGAGCGATTCTTGGCCGTTTAGCGGCTCAAGTTGCCAACATATTGCGCGGGAAAAATAAACCTATTTACACACCCCATTTGGACGCTGGCGATTTTGTCGTCGTGATCAATGCGGAAAAAGTTCGCCTCACCGGCAAAAAGGAAACACAGAAGGAATTCATGAGTTATTCCGGTTGGAAGGGCGGCGAAAAATATCGCACTGTCGAACAGGTTCGTGCCAAGCAACCCGAAAAACTGATCACACACGCCGTTCGCGGCATGGTGCCAAAAAATCGTTTAGGTCGCGTGTTGATGACCAAACTCAAAGTTTACAAAGGTAGCGAACATCCGCATTCAGCGCAGCAGCCAGGCACCGTGGTCGCTTCTAAATAATTTAACTTACTAAGATATGGCATCTAAAATTCAGGAATTCCTCGGCACAGGTCGCCGCAAAACTTCGGTGGCGCGAGTGCGTCTGGCTTCCGGGTCCGGCAAAATCACTGTAAACGGACGTGCGTTTGAAAATTATTTTTTGACAGAAACGCATCGCAGCGTGGTTTCCGAGCCGTTCGTGGCAACAGAAACCACTGGAAAATTTGATGTGCGCGTCAGTGTGCAAGGCGGCGGTCCTTCTGGCCAGGCTGGTGCGGTGCGCCACGGGATTTCCCGCGCATTGCTCAAAGCCGATTTAAATTATCGTCCGAATCTGAAATCCGAAGGATTGCTCACGCGCGATCCTCGCATGAAAGAACGCAAAAAATACGGACAACCCGGCGCGCGCAAACGTTTCCAATTCAGCAAGCGTTAAAATTTGTTTTTTCGCAAACCCCGCCGGGTAAACTGGCGGGGTTTTTTATTTATATGATGGGTGACGCAAATCTGGAGTATTGCAGATTCGCGCTAGCTTGTTCCAATATCCAACAACTGAAATGAAATCGTCTCCTATCAAAGTCGCGATCATCGGCGCTTCCGGTTATTCGGGTGAAGAACTAGTCCGATTGCTTTTGCATCATCCGCACGTCGAGCTTGTTGCGGTGACTTCCCGCCAATATGCGGGGCAAAGTTTGGGGCAAATCTTTCCAAGGTATGCGAATCACCCACGAGCAAAGGCGTTGCATTTTAGTGATCCAAAAACGGGGGTGCTGGCCCAAGAGGCGCAAGTGATTTTTCTGGCGTTGCCGCATGGAGTGGCGGCCCAATACGCTGAGCCACTTTTAGAAGAGGGGTGTCAGGTGATTGATTTGAGCGCGGATTTTCGTGTGAAAAGCGCGGAAGTTTACAAAGAATTTTATGGACACGATCACGTCTCGCCGGAGTTATTGCAAAAATCGGTTTATGGTTTGCCAGAAATTTATCGCGATAAAATCAAAGCCGCGTCGTTCATCGCATCACCTGGATGTTATCCAACCAGCATTTTGTTGCCAACAATCCCGCTGCTTCGCGAAAAAGTGATTAAGTCTTCAGGCATCATAGTGGATTCATTAAGTGGCGTAAGCGGTGCGGGACGAAAGGCAGAAACGGATTATTTGTTCGTTGAATGCAACGAAAGCATGCGGGCTTACGGGGTTCCCAAACATCGCCATTTGTCTGAGATTGAGCAGGAGTTGTCCAAAGCCTCCGGCGAAGCGGTTACCATTCAATTCACACCGCACCTGGTTCCAGTAAATCGGGGGATACTAAGCACGGTGTATCTTGCCCCGGAGAAACATTTTTCCAATGCCACAGAAATGGAAGCATTAGCCGGGAAAATTTCCCAATGCTATCAATTTGCTTATGCTAACGAACCATTCATTCGTTTGCTGGAAGGAAAAGCTTTGCCTGACACGAAGAATGTTGTTGGTACGAACATAGTTGAAATCGCCTGGAGGCTTGACCCACGAACTGGACGTCTCATTGTGATAAGTGCGTTAGACAACCTCATTAAAGGTGCAAGTGGACAGGCGGTTCAATCCATGAATCTTTTTTGCGGATTTTCTGAAACTGCAGGCTTGATATAACAGGTGTGTTGATTGATTGATAAATCAAAAAATCGTCGCAAGTATCAAGCAGTTAACTCACCTGTAATTCGAGACTATGTCATTCGGCGGGGCGTCTAGGTGAATGGATTACCGGAATGTTAGTTGACTGGATAATTAAAAAGCGGTAGTGCTCCCACCATGAAAAACATACTAGAGCTGTCTTCACAGCAACTTCGGAGAGCGGCGCAGATTAAAGAACAAATAGCGTCCTTGGAAAAGCAAATACAGGATCTACTGGGACAAGGTGCACCTGTAACCAAAAGTAACGGAGGAATGTCGGCGGTTGCCCGCGCGAAGATTTCCGCAGCAGCGAAAGCCCGCTGGGCGAAGATCAAAGCGGCAAAGCCGGGGCAGGTTCCTGCCAAGCAAGGTCAAAGTGCACCGGCACGCAAACCTATGAGCGCAGCACAGCGAGCCAGAATCGCCGCGACACTGAAAGCTCGTTGGGCCAAAATCAAAGCTGCAAAGCCAGCCCAAGTTTCTATCAAACCAACTCAAAATGTTTCAGGGCGCAAGCCTATGAGTGCTGCTCAAAAAGCAAAAATAGCTGCAACATTGAAAGCGCGCTGGGCCAAGATTAAAGCAGGGAAAAAATAGTCTGGAGGCTTTATTCCACCGCTCACGGTTTCAATGGGAAGCCGTGGGTGCTGTTAAAAGATCGTGCTTGAGGTTTAACTCTTGAGCTACAAATCTCCTGGTCGAAAATTCCATTGACTATATTGACCCTCTTTCCGAATCCCTTCTAAAGGAATATCGCTAAGTTTTGGCATCGCTCCAAAAACTCTTCTCCTTATAATCCTGCTATGAATCCGCGACATCGCACGATCCTGTTTGCTGCGATCAGCTTTGTGGCTGTCTGGCTGATTGCCTGGGGTGGATACAGCATAGCCAGAGATTCCAAAATGAGTGCGGAAAAAGTGCGCTTATATTTGGTCGAAACTGACTTGCGTAAATTGTCAGGTGAGAAGAGGTCAAAGGCTTTGCGTGATCTGGCCGCGAAAATAAATTCATTGTCAGCGGAAGAGCGACGAAAATTTCGTGCGGGTCGCATGATCAAAGATTGGTTCGACGAAATGTCCGAACAGGAGAAAAGCGATTTCATCGAAGCAACGATGCCGAGCGGCTTCAAACAAATGATCAATGCCTTTGAACAGTTGCCAGGAGAAAAGCGTAAAAAAACGATGGACGAAGCGATGAAACGTTTAAGGGAAAGTCGAGAAGGTGAAGTGCCTTTAAAAAAAGCAACAGGAACAAACCCACCGGCATTGAGTGAAGATTTGCAGAAGAAAGTTGCCACTATTGGATTGAAGAGCTTTTACAGCCAAAGTTCCGCGCAAACCAAAGCGGAACTCGCGCCTCTCCTGGAAGAGATCCAGAAGAACATGGAAAGCGGGCGGATGTTTCGATGAGGGCGTGTCGGCATTCCGGCTTCACCTTAATCGAGTTGCTCGTGGTTTTGGTCATCATTGGAATTTTAGCGAGCCTGTTGCTGCCGGTTTTGAGCAAAGCGAAGGAAGCCAGCCGTGGCGCTGCTTGTCTGAGTAACCTTCACCAAATTGGTTTGGCGTTGCAGATCTATGTTTCAGAAAACAACAATCGAATGCCGGTGATGCGCGATAAATCGTCGGACACGAATTCAATTCCAACGAATACGCTGCCATCGGTTGATGTGGTACTACAAAATCATTTGGGGAATTCAAACGTAATGCATTGTCCGTCCGACCAGAGATTTTTTTTGGAAACAGGTTCAAGTTACGCTTGGAATAGTTTATTGAACTCTCAAGATGCTGACCGACTCAATCTTCTTGGAAACAGCTTTAACCCTCATCAAGTTCCGGTTTTCTTCGATAAGGAGGGTTTTCATGCGGCGCGCGGACCGGGTAAAGAAATGAACTTTCTTTACGCTGACGGTCACATTAAAAAACTATTGGAAATGCAGGGGACAAAATAACGTGATTCAACTTCATCAGGTTCAGAAAATTTTTGGCAAACGTCCTGCCGTTGAGAATTTTGATTTGCACGTTCCGCGCGGTGAGATTTTTGGTTTGCTCGGACATAACGGCGCGGGGAAAAGCACCGCCATTGGAATGATGCTCGGTCAAGTCTGGCCAACGCGTGGTGAGATTAAAATTTGCGGCCACGACGTGACGCGTTTTCGACAGAAGGCGTTGCAAAATGTCGGGGCAATTTTTGAGGCGCCCGTGTTTTACGATTTCCTGAGTGGTTGGAGAAATCTGGAAATTCTCACGCACTATTCCGCGCCCACACCGAAAGAACGAATTCACGAAGTCATCAAGTGGGTGGGGTTGAGTGGGCGTGAGAAACACAAAGTCAAAACCTACTCGCACGGAATGCGTGCGCGCTTGGCCCTGGCGCAAGCGTTGTTGCCCAAACCCGAACTGCTGATTCTCGACGAGCCAAGTGATGGACTCGACCCGGAAGGCATTCACGAAATGCGCCAAACCATTTTGCGTCTGCATCGTGAACTGGGACTGACGATTCTGCTTTCGTCCCATTTACTTAACGAGGTGGAACAGCTTTGCACACGGATCGCGGTGATGAACCAGGGTAAAAAAGTTTTTGAAGGAACGGTCTCGCAGGCCAAGCAGTCGAAGAAGTGGATCCGTCTGCGCGTGGGAGATTTTTCGGTGGCAGTGAAATCGTTGCGCGAATTAAAAATGATTGAAGAAGAACGCGATGGGCAATTCATCACGCTGGCCGATAAAATTTCCACCGACCAAATTGTAAAGCGATTGGTGGAGCAGGGGATGCCGGTTTTTGAAATCGCGCAAGTTGAGGAAACGCTGGAAGATTTTTACTTGTCGTTGATGAAAGGCCAGCGCTGATGTTCTACCTGCAACTTCGCAGCGAACTCTGGAAGCTCTTTGGGAAAAAGCGCACCTACATTGG
>JBDSLX010000400.1:0-6433 GCA_039916145.1 Verrucomicrobiota bacterium
GGATGTGACCTCCGTTCCAAGCATGAGCATCGCTCTTTCCGGAAGCAACGTTCAGATTTCGTGGCCGGTCACTTGTGTGGATCAAATCCTGGAAACCACACCCTCGCTCAGTCCGACCAGTTGGTCAGTTGTGGCCGAGTCGCCGGCAATTGTGGGCGGCCAGAATGTTGTCACCCTGACCAACGTGACTGGGACGGCGTTTTTCCGCCTGAGAGATTGAGTCAATCCATCCAATGCGCTATTCTAAGTCGAGCCTGTGAAAAAAAACTTTGCCTTCACGCTAATCGAACTGCTCGTCGTCATTGCGATTATTGCGATTTTAGCGGGGCTTTTGCTGCCAGCGTTGGCGAAAGCGAAAGAAAAAGCCAAGTCAGCCAATTGTCTATCAAATTTAAGACAATGGGGTTTAGCCCAGCACATGTATGCTACGGAAAACAATGACGGGATCCCCCGCGATGGCATGAATGCGGGCGCTACCTATGGGGCCGGAGACTCTAAAGATCCAAATGCTTGGTTCAATTTGCTTCCTACATTTGTGGCTGAAAAGACGCTCGAAAGTTATACGTTAAACACGACAGGTAATTCCCAATTTAATTCCACCGTCGCGCCTTTTCCGGGGGGTAGGGGAAAAATTTGGCACTGTCCATCTGCCACAATGTCTGCCGCAGATCTTGCCGCACTTAGCGGTAATGGCCGAGACGGGTTTTTTAGTTATGTGATGAACATTGATTTAAAAAAAGCTGACGCCACCGGGGTAACTGGCCCCGTCATTCCGTATCCGAAAATGCCAAAGATGAACACCTTGAAGAAGCCGACAGCAACAGTGCTGTTAACTGATTCAATCTTTAATTCGACAGAGGGCTTTTCTGCTGGAAACACGTTTTATTCTGTCAACCCTGCCGGACGGTGGAGGGCATTTCCGAAACGCCATAATAAAACAGGCGGAATTTTAAATTTTATGGATGGTCACGCCGCCAGCTTTAAGCAATCGGCGATAACCAATCAACAAGCCAATGGAAACGAGGCGCTGCTTAAAGATGTAATTTGGAACGCTCGTTACCGCGAATTGAACCCTTGAACTTAATTTAAATTAAACTATGAAAAAAAATGATGTCCGACTCAAATTAAATGCCCCGCCGAAATGCTTCCGGTCGTTTTTCCGCCAAGTCGCTTCTTTAGCTCTGCTCGTAACGACTTGTCTGAGTACCCTTAACGCCCATGCGACAACAACCAGTTTGGTCATTGCCGAAGTTTATGGTGGCGGTGGCAATAGCGGAGCCACTTTGAAAAATGATTTTATCGTTATTTTCAACCCGTCTGCTGCTGGGGTGGATGTAAATGGATGGTCAGTTCAATATCAATCTTCGACTACCAACGTTTGGACGGGTGTAACTCCGCTTGCCACGAGCAGCACAATAATTCCTCCAGGAGGGTATTTCCTCGTGCAGGAAACAAACGGAGCCGGAGGAACGGTAAATCTACCAACGCCGGATGCGATGGGAACTATTCCCATGAGCGCAACCGCTGCTAAAATAGCCCTGTGCAATAGCACTAACGTTTTGTCTGGAACCAACTCCACCGGCCCCACGATCGTGGACTTCGTGGGATATGGATCAGCGGCCAACAGTTTTGAAGGATCAGGACCAACACCTACTTTGAGCAATACCACGTCCGCGCAACGGAAGAGCAACGGCTGCGTCGATACGGAGAACAACTCCGCAGATTTTACGGTTGGCGCACCCAATCCTCGTAATAGCAGTTCTCCCATTAATGTTTGTAACACCAGCGGGCCTCCGTCGATCAGTTCACAGCCACAAAGCCGCACGAATAACGCTGGGACGACAGCGACCTTTACGGTGAATGCGGGTGGTGCCGAGCCTCTCGTGTATCTTTGGCGGAAAAACGGAGTTGATTTGATTGATGGCGCTACGGGATCAGGTTCAACTATCTCAGGTTCAGGCACTTCGTTGCTTACAATTTCCAATGTGTTTGCCGGAGACGCAGGTGGCTATTCTGTCTTTATTACTAACAGCGTTGGTTCAACAAACAGCGCGACCGCCACTTTGACCGTAATTGACCCGGTCATTACATTCCAACCTTTGAGCCGAACAATTTTAGTCGGTGATGCAGGAATTTTTCGAGTCACAGCCGCTGGTACGGGATTGAGTTACCAATGGAATTTCAATGGAACCGACATTCCTGGAGCGACCACGAACGTATACGGAGTTTTGGATTCCCAATTAACCAATCAGGGAACTTATTCAGTCGTTGTTTCGGGACTTGGAGTCCTGACCAGTTCTAATGCAACCCTCACAGTTTTGCCCAGACCCGCCAACAAAATTGCGCAATGGTACTTCAACTTGGTGACGACGCCTTCTACCGGTTCAGGAACAGTCGCCACAATCGGCGGCGCAGCTCCCACGGCACCAGCCTTTGCCGCTGGTTCTGATTCAGACCCCGCCGGTTTAGGGGACAGCAATTTTGGTTGGGGAACGTCAACATATCCTGCTCAAGGAACAGAAAATAAAACACGCGGCATTCAAGTCAATGTGAGTACCGTGGGGAACAAAAATATTTTATTGAGCTGGGAGCAACGCAATAGTGCAACCGCGAGCAAATATGCGCGTTTGCAATACAGTACGGACGGAGTCAGCTTCATTGATCACAATGTGCTGACGATGTCAGTTACGAATAATAGTTTTCTTTTATTCACTAGCGATCTATCTGCGGTGACTGGCGTAAATGATAATCCCAATTTTGCGTTTCGCATTGTAACTGAAACCGAGTTGAGTGCCCTCGGAACCGGGACCGCCAATTATATTGCGAGTACACCAGGTAGCACTTACGGAACGGGTGGCACAATTCGTTTCGATGTATTGTCGGTTTACGGCAATGATCTCAGCTCCATCTCCCCAATTCCGTTGAATATTCAACGCGATGGAAGCAACGTGGTTTTGACTTGGTCGGATCCTGCCTTTGCCTTGCAAGCGGCTCTTCTCGTAACCGGCACTTATACCAATATACCGGGTGCAACCAGCCCCTACACAAATGCCATTGGCGGAAGTCAGCTGTATTTCCGTTTGAAAAATTAATTCGTCCGTTTTCACAAAGGACGGTCTGCTTCGGCGGGCCGTCCTTTTTTTGTTTTTTAATCCAGTCGCATTTGGCGTATCAATCGCAGGATTGAAAACACGAGCCGTATTTCTCGACCGCGATGGGACGCTCATCGAGGACAAAGATTATCTGCAAAAGCCCGAAGAGGTCGTAATATTCCCGGGCGTGGCGGAGGCGTTGAAAAAATTGCAGGACGCAGGTTTCAAATTGTTTCTTGTCACGAATCAATCGGGTGTCGGACGCGGATTTTTTACTTTGGACGATGTCGAGAGAGTCCACGCGCATCTGGCGAAAGAACTGGCGCGGCACGGCGTGAAGTTTGAAAAAATCTATGTCGCACCGGAAGCGCCGGAACAGTCTAGCCGCGGACGCAAACCGTCGCCGCAGTTTCTTTTCGATGCGCGGGACCAATTTGAAATCGACCTTTCACAAAGCTACCTGATCGGCGACAAGCTGATTGATTTGGAATGCGGCTGGAACGCGGGCGTGAAGAAAAGCATTCTGGTGCGGACGGGATATGGGAAAGAAGTGGAGCGCGATCATGCAAACGAACTTTCGTGTGCAACCGTCGCAGATAATTTACAAATGGCTGCGGAATGGATTCTCTCAACTTGCTGATAAGCGTGCGTTAAGATATGAGTTGCCCATGAGCGTCATCACTTTTAAAGCCCACTATGACGGAAAACAGATTTGTTTGGATGAGCCGATTCATCTCGCCCCAAACACGCCGTTAATTGTGACGGTTCTGCCTGCGGATGCGCCTGAAACGGAACGGTCGGAATGGCTCGCCGCTTCCCAGGCCGCGTTTGCGCGCGCTTACGGAGAGGACGAGCCGGATTATTCTGATGCTTTAATCCGTGAGCGTCCGCCAAAAAAATGAAAGAAGGGGACGTGATTCTTGCACCGCTTCCGCAAGTCGATGGACAGCGGAAAAACCGGCCAGCCATTGTGTTAAGGATTATGCCGCCATTCGGCGATTTTCTCGTGTGCGGTATCAGCAGCCAGCTTCACCAGCAAACGATGGGGTTTGATGAAATCATTTCACCGCCAGACGCCGATTTTACAACCAGCGGATTGCGGGCGGCATCATTGGTCAGGCTTGGTTTTCTCTCGCTGTTTTCGCAAAACCAGATTCCGGGAAGCATTGGCGAAATTTCATCGGAACGGCTCCAGCGATTGCTGAAACGTCTGGCAGAATATCTGGTTTCAACACAATCTAGCCCGTGAATATTCTCGGAATCATTCCCGCCCGCTACGCCTCAACCCGTTTTCCCGGAAAACCGCTCGCGCTAATCGTGGGCAAGCCGCTCATCCAACACGTCGTCGAGCAATGCCAAAAAGCGAAATCGTTGAGTGCAGTGATTGTGGCCACGGACGACACGCGAATTTTTGAAGTCGCCCAGGATTTTTGTCGCGTGGAGATGACTTCGCCGGATCATCCGAGCGGTTCGGACAGAATTGCGGAAATCGCCGAACGCAATTCCTGTGATGCCATCATCAATATTCAAGGCGACGAACCGTTAATTGATCCGAGCGTGATCGATGCCGTCGCCAACGCGCTGGCGGAAAATGAAATGTCCACGGCCGCGACGCCGATCAAGGAAATTTCCGAATACGAAAACCCGAACGTCGTAAAAGTCGTTGTCAATGTTTCCGGTCGCGCCCTATATTTCTCGCGGCGCACGATTCCGTTTTTGCGCGATGCCGTCAGTCGTTCGGTTGCTGAACAGTTGGCGGCCTTTCCATTTTTGAAACATCTCGGCATTTATGGTTATCGCCGCGAGACGTTGTTGAAATTGGTGAAGTTTGCGCCGTCGCCGCTGGAGCAAGCGGAAAAACTCGAACAATTGCGCGCGCTGGAAAACGGAATTGAGATCGCGGTGGTGAACGTGAATTACGACAGTATCGGCGTAGATATGCCGGAAGATGTGGCGCGTGTGGAAAAAATTTTAAAAACCACGAATGAACACGAATAAACACAAATCAGAAAATAAACCGCGAAACACACAAAATACGCGAACTCAAATACTTTCCGGTTTTCGCGTGGTTCGCATATTTCGCGGTTGCAGTCATTCGTGTTTATTCGTGTCCATTCGTGGTTAAGGAATTTTAGAAATGAAATATATTTTCGTAACGGGCGGTGTGGTGAGTTCGCTCGGCAAAGGCTTGTTGGCCGCCGCGCTCGGCACACTTCTCGAAAATCGCGGACTCAAAGTCGCCCTCCAAAAATTTGATCCGTATCTCAACGTCGATCCCGGCACGATGAGTCCGTATCAACACGGCGAAGTTTATGTCCTCGACGACGGCGCGGAAACCGATCTCGACCTCGGCCATTACGAACGATTTACCAATTGCAAACTTTCGCGGTTGAACAACCTCACCAGCGGCCAGGTTTATCAAACGGTGCTGAATAACGAGCGCGAGGGAAAATATCTCGGCAAAACCGTGCAGGTCATTCCGCACGTCACCGATGAAATTAAAAATCGAATTCATCAACTCGGCGAAAAATCCAAAGCCGACGTCATCATCACGGAAATCGGCGGCACGACCGGCGACATCGAGGGCTTACCGTTCCTCGAAGCAATTCGTGAATTCGCACTCGAAGTCGGCTACGACAACGCGCTGTTCGTTCACGTCACTTACGTTCCATTCATCAAAGCCGCCGGTGAATTGAAAACCAAACCGACGCAGCAATCCGTCGCGAAGCTGCGCGAGATCGGCATCACGCCGCACATGCTCGTTTGCCGCTGCGAGAAATCGCTCGACACGGAATTGCGCCAAAAAATTTCACTGTTTTGCAACGTTCCCTACGAAGCCGTCATTGAGGAAAAAGATGTTGATCACAGCATTTATGAATTGCCGCTGATGTTGCAACGCGAGCGGATGGACGACTTGGTTTGCAAACATCTTCGACTCGATACGCCGCCCGCGAACATGGCGCATTGGCAGGAAATCATTCGCAAACTCATCGCGCCGCAACATCGCGTCCGCATTGGCGTCGTCGGCAAATACATCGAGTTGAATGACGCTTACAAATCGGTTTACGAAGCGGTCATTCACGGTGGCATCGCGCACGATTGCGGCGTTGAAATCATCAAAGTCGATGCGGAAGAAATCGAACAATCCGGCGCGGAAAAAATCCTGCATGGCCTCGGCGGCATTTTGGTTCCTGGCGGTTTCGGCGAACGCGGTATCGAAGGAAAAATTTTGGCCGCACAATACGCGCGCGAAAAAAACGTTCCCTACCTCGGCCTCTGTCTCGGAATGCAAATCGCCACGATAGAATTCGCGCGCAATGTTCTAGGCCTCGCCAAAGCTC
>JBDSLX010000401.1:0-6096 GCA_039916145.1 Verrucomicrobiota bacterium
CTTTCCTTCGGCACGGAATAAACTTTGATTTCTTCTTTGCCGCAGCCGCTGAAAAAAATCGCGAGGGCGATCCAAAAAATATTCTCCGGTTTGGAAATCATGGTCATTTTATTGAAACTCGCAGGCAGGATGCCTGCGCTCCGTTATTTTCCGACGGCCATGCCGAGGAGAAATTCGATATTGCTGCCGGTTTTCTTGAGTTTGTTGAGCATGAGTTCCATCGCTTCGACGGGCGGAACGCCGGTGAGTGCGCGGCGCAACATGACGACCTTGTCGTATTCCTGCGGATGATAAAGCAGCTCTTCTTTGCGCGTGCCGGAAACTTCGATATTGATCGACGGAAAAATGCGCCGGTCAACCAAATGCCGGTCGAGATGGACTTCCATATTTCCCGTGCCTTTGAATTCTTCAAAAATAACTTCGTCCATGCGGGAACCCGTATCGACGAGTGCCGTCGCCATGATCGTGAGGGAACCGCCCTCTTCGATATTTCGCGCCGCGCCGAAAAAGCGTTTTGGTTTGTGCAACGCATTGGCATCGACGCCGCCGGAAAGAATTTTTCCTGAGTGCGGCTGAACCGTGTTGTAAGCGCGGGCCAGACGAGTAATTGAATCGAGCAGAATCACAACGTCGCGTTTGTGCTCGATCATGCGCTTGGCTTTTTCGATGACCATTTCGGCGACCTGCACATGGCGTTCGGGCGGTTCGTCGAACGTGGAAGAAATCACTTCTGCGCCGATGCAAGAACGCTCCATGTCTGTGACTTCTTCCGGGCGTTCGTCGATCAGCAAAATAAACAAATACGATTCAGGATTATTTTTGAGAATCGCGTTCGCCAATTTTTGCATCAAAACCGTTTTGCCGGTGCGCGGCGGCGCGACGATCAAACCGCGTGTGCCTTTGCCAATCGGGCAAACCAAATCGAGGACGCGCGTGGAAAGTTCAGCGGAATCCGTTTCCAAAATAAAACGTTTATTCGGGAACAACGGCGTAAGGTTGTCGAAGTGCGTTTTGTCTTTCGCTTTGTCCGGTTCTTCGCCATCAACGGCCTCGACTTTGAGCAGCGCGAAAAAACGTTCTTTGTCTTTGGGCGGACGGATTTGTCCAGCGACGAGATTTCCCGTCTGCAAATCGAAGCGACGAATTTGCGATGGCGAAACGTAAATATCTTCCGGGCAGGGCAGATAATTGAAACTGCGCGACCGAAGAAATCCAAATCCTTCCGGCAAAATTTCCAAAACACCTTCGGAAAAAAGGACGCCGGAGCGCTCGGCATTTTTCTGGAGAATATGGAAAATGACTTCGTGCTTGCGCATCGTGCCGAAATTTTCGACGCCCATTTCCCTCGCCATTTTGTTGAGGTCTGGCATCGGCATCGCCTGAAGTTTGGCGATGTTCATCGAAGGCGCGGCGCCACGGCGGTCCAGAACCGGCGCTGCCTGCTCCCCCTGCTGTTCGCGCTCTCGTTCTTCGTCTGAATCCAGCGGACGATCTTCATTTCGCTCCGGCGGCACCGGAGGATTTTCTTCCATCACTGCGGTCGTTTCGGTTTGGGAAGCTTCGGCCAAATCAGGTTCGGTGGGCAGTTTCGCGCCAGCTTTTATTTTTGGAATTCGTTTTGTCGCAACTCTAGGCATAAGTTAATTTGGTAATGTTGAAATTGTAAAATGCAGTGGAAGGATTCGCGGCGGGCAATTTCTACTGCACTTAGTTGGATGCGTTAAATAAAATTTTGTTCAAATTTGAGTAAACCAAAGGACGCGGACAACTTCTCGGTCAATACGGCAAGGGAAATCTTGCGGTCAGTTCGCGGACACGTTGCCTCACCGCGTGGGCGGCGTCAACATTCTTGATGTCGAGCAATACCTCGGAAATCATGTCGGCAATCGCCGCCATCTCGGATTCCTTCATCCCGCGAGTTGTAACCGCCGGCGTGCCGAGACGAATTCCGCTTCCTTGAAATGGCGACCGCGTTTCAAACGGAATCGTGTTTTTGTTCACCGTGATGCCCGCTTCATCCAGCGCAATCTGGCAATCTTTGCCGGTCAAATCTCGCGAGCCAACATCAACCAACATCAAATGATTGTCCGTACCGCCGCTCACCAAGCGAAAATTGTTATGCTGCATTCCTTCGGCGAGCGCCTGTGCGTTTTTAACAATCTGCTGTTGATAAATTTTGAAACCCGGCTGCAACGCTTCGAGAAAACAAACGGCTTTGGCGGCGATGACGTGCATGAGCGGGCCGCCTTGAATTCCGGGGAACGTTTGCGAATCAATTTCCTTCGCATATTTTTCGCCGCACAAAATCAAACCGCCGCGCGGGCCGCGCAAAGTTTTGTGCGTGGTCGTGGTGACGAAATCGGCATGGCCGACTGGACTTGGATGAATTCCAGCCGCGACCAATCCAGCGATGTGTGCAATGTCCGCCAATAAATAAGCGCCGACTTCTCGCGCGATTTCTCCCATGCGTTTGAAATCAATGATGCGCGAATAGGCGCTCGCGCCAACCGTGATCATTTTTGGTTTGTGTTCGCGCGCCATTTTTGCGAGTTGATCGTAATCGATTCGTTCGTCTTCTTTGCGAACGCCGTAATGAACGATTTCAAAAAACTTGCCGGAAAAATTCGCCTTGTTGCCGTGCGTCAAATGTCCGCCGTGACTCAAATCCATCGTCAACATTTTGTCTCCCGGTTTCAGGACCGAAAAATAAACCGCCATGTTCGCCTGGCTCCCGGAATGCGGCTGGACGTTCGCGTGTTCCGCGCCGAAAAGTTTCTTGGCGCGGTCAATCGCCAGTTGCTCAATGACATCGACATTTTCGCAGCCGCCATACCAACGTTTCTTCGGATAACCTTCGGCGTATTTGTTCGTCAGCACCGAGCCTTGCGCTTCCATCACGGCAGGGCTGGTAAAATTCTCGCTCGCAATCAGCTCGATATTTTCCTGTTGTCGCTGCTTTTCCAAAAAGATGGTGTTCGCAATTTCAGGATCGACGGCGCTCAATTTTAAATCAGTTGGGGTGTGTGAATTTTCCATTTTGTTTACGCGGCGTTCGTGCCGACCACCTTCAAATTGCGCGGCCAGAAACGCATCTACAATTATTTTTGCTTGTTCGGGCGGAGTTATTTTTCCGCCAATACAAAGAATGTTCGCATCATTATGACGACGAGCCATCGTCGCCATCTCTTCGCTAAAAACCAGCGCAGCGCGAATGCCCGGCACTTTATTCGCAGCGATGCTCATGCCGACTCCGGTCGTGCAAATCAATACGCCAAGATCGCTTTTTCCTTCGGCAACATTTTTCGCAACCGACTGCGCGAAGTCAGGATAATCAGTCGCGGCTGGAGAATTTGCGCCCAGATCAATCACCGCGACTCCCAACTCTTGCAAATGGTTCTTCAAGATTTCTTTTGTCTCGAAGCCTCCGTGGTCCGACCCGATGGCCACAACCGTTTGGTCCGAAGCTCGAACCACACCGGGCACCTGTTGTTCGATAAATTGCAACAGCGACGCGATGCCTTGCTCAATTTGATCGCGGCAATCCTGATAAGTTTCAAACGAGCCGCCGATGGGATCGCTGATGTCTTTTTCAAAAATATCGAGCGTCTCGTCGAACTCGCGCAGCAAAAAAGTTTTTTCCGCCGCCCACGGATAAAGCAAATTGATCGAATCCACGTGGCTGTGGGTCATGCCGAAAATATAATCGGCTTCCTGCACCACTTCGGCGGTGAGCATGCGACTGCGCTGACGCGAAATATCAATGCCGAGATCCTTCAGCGCGCGAACGGCATGTGCGCTCGGCGGCTGGCCGTCAATCGCGCCGACTCCCGCCGAAAGCACGCGAAAATCCGTTCGTCCTTTGATGGCATGACGGAACAAGCCTTCAGCCATGGGGCTGCGGCAGATATTTCCGGTGCAAACGAAAAGGATGGTCTTCATTCCCGCGTAATGGATTCAAAGTGGGGCGGGTCGCGAATATCGTCAACGGCGAAAATTAATTTTCCTGCAAAGGTTGGGAAAAATTTTCTGAGCGAGAAATAAACGCCCGGCTCTGTCTCAGGGGATCGGTTGAACTCCTGAATCGAAGACTTTTCCACTTGTGTCACTTAAAAAGAAGACTTGGTCAACGGTGAAGAGGGTTCCACGGCGAAGGATCGCGCTTTTTGAAATGGGGAAAAGCAATCTCGCCGCCCAAACTACGTTCGTGGATAGAAACGTTATCAAATGGAGTAATTGGGAGCTTTTTAAGGAAGTTCTTAGATTTTTGTCTCCCTCTGATAGTCCAACCCGCTCGCAATTTTAGCGCGCTTCAGAACTATTTGCGCGAGTGCCCGCGCCTTCATTGCGCCATCGGAAAGAACGTCGTGAACGTAATCGAGATTCGCCGCCAACTCCGCGCGTTTGGTCCGCGCTTCAGCGAAATAGTTCCAATAATTTTCAAAAAGCACTTTCTTCAGATCGCCGTAGCCCAAACCTCCAACGCGAAGCCGAGTTTCAAAATCTTTTGCGACGTCAGCGGGTGCGACGAGTTTGAGCAATTGGATCGCGACATTGCTTTCCGCATCGGGCTTTGGCTCGGCTGGCGAACGGCTGTCCATCACCAGTCCCATGATTTTCTTGCGAAGCGCTTTTTCATCCCCGAAAATTTCTATCGTGTTGCCGTAGCTTTTGCTCATCTTCTGACCATCGCTTCCGGGCACGACCGCGACTTCATCGCGAATCCTCGGCTCAGGAATGACAAAGGTTTGTCCGTATTGCTCGTTGAATTTGATCGCAATGTCGCGCGTGACTTCGACGTGTTGTTTTTGGTCACGCCCGACTGGCACGACATTCGAATCATAAATTAAAATGTCCGCCGCCATCAGCACCGGATAAGCAAACAGTCCGTGGTTTGACGAAATCCCCTTCGCAACCTTGTCTTTATAGCTGGTGCATTTTTCCAAAAGGCTCATCGGTGTGAGCGTGGTCAGAATCCACGCGAGTTCAGTGACTTCGGGAACGTCGGATTGACGAAAGAAAACCGACTTGTTCGGGTCAAGACCGCAGGCGAGAAAATCGAGTGCGACATCCAGCGTGTTCTTTCGTCGTTCCTCCGCGTCGAACAACGATGTCATCGAATGATAATTGGCGATGAAATAGTAAGCTTCGCCTTGCTCTTGCAATTCAATGGCCGGACGCATCATCCCAAAATAATTTCCGAGATGCAGCGCGCCCGAAGGTTGTATGCCGGACAAAATTCGCATGGCGAAAAGCTAGTTGAATTTGGCACTCAGGAAAGCAGGAAAATCGTTGAGACGCCTCGGTGAGGCGTCTTTATCGGCCAAGTGGTGATGTTTGGAATCAAACGATGAGACGGCTCACCGAGCCGTCTCTACAATGAGTTTTATTTCTCTCCGTAATTGACGCTCATCACGCCGCCTAAAAAATTTATCACACGAATATTTCTGCACTTCATCGCCCGCATCTTTTCCTCAACACCGCGCTGGGCTGGATAATTTTTGAGCGACTCCAAAATGTAAGCGTGCGTGGCGGAGTCGCCGCAGAAAAGTTTTCCGAAAATGGGAACGAGCCAGCGCAAATAACTGAAATAAAGTTTCCGCCAAAGCGCGTTATCCGGTTTCCCAAAATCCAAGACTAAAATCCGTCCGCCTGGTTTCGCCACGCGCCACATTTCCTCCAAGCCGCGTTCCCAACTCGGCAAATTGCGCAAACCGTAGCCCACCGTCACAACGTCAAATTCGGAATCGCCAAATGGCAAATTTTGCGCATCGCCCTCGATGAATTGTAGCGGCGGTCTGTGACCGCTGGTGACTTTTTCTGAACGGCGGCGGTCACAGACCGCCGCTACAGAACGTTGCTTCGCCACGCGCAACATCGGTTCGCTAAAATCCAATCCAGTTACGTCCGCTCCAGAGTTTGCCAGACCAAAAGAAATATCTCCCGTGCCGCAACAAACATCCAACGCGCGTACGCCCGGTTTTATTTTCGCCAATTTCAACAGCCGATTTTTCCAATAGCGATGCAGACCGAAACTTTGCAGGTCGTTGATGAGATCGTAGCGCGGCGCAATTTTGGCGAACAAATCGTTCACCTTCG
>JBDSLX010000402.1:0-11088 GCA_039916145.1 Verrucomicrobiota bacterium
GTTTCATCCATGCCATTGCAAATGGCGCATCATCTCTCGGATAAAAAGTCGTTGCAGGAATGGAAAAAAAAGACGCAAACGGCGCTGAGATTTCACTCGGCGGTCATTGCCGCCATCGACCTGCCACTTCAGGCAAAATCTAAATCAATGGAAAAATATTCCGACCAACTGCTGGCCGTGGCGGGATCGATTCTTGATTCAGAATCCATCGGACAGATTTTTATTGAAGGTGGAGCCACCGCTTCTTCGCTCGTGCGGCAAATGGGGTGGAGCAGCCTGAGCGTCGTGCACGAATGGGCGCCGGGAGTTGCCACGATGCGGGTCGAGAATGATGGCGGACAATTTATCACCATTAAGCCGGGCAGCTACCAATGGCCTCCAGAAATCGTCAGGCTCGCCGCCACCGAGCGCGTTCCTTTCCCAGTGGCGTAACTCGATGATGACTCAATCCATCAACTTCCTCTCATCGCAGATGCGAAGGTGTTTCTCGCTCGTGATAATTTTTTTTGCGATGACTCCAGGCCGAGCCGCAGAGTTTCCGAAACTTTACAACAGCGAAAAGGACAAATCCGTAGCGCCTCCTTCTGCACAGGAATCGCTGGCCGCATTGCAACTGCCGCCCGGTTT
This sequence comes from Verrucomicrobiota bacterium, assembly GCA_039916145.1. Taxonomy (GTDB): domain Bacteria; phylum Verrucomicrobiota; class Verrucomicrobiia; order Limisphaerales; family CANJXF01; genus CANJXF01. The sequence continues at coordinate 628 of JBDSLX010000402.1, forward strand.
CAAAGCCACGGTGTTCGCAGCAGAGCCGGATGTGCAAAATCCGATTGCCATGACGTGGGATTCGCGTGGTCGGTTATGGATTGCAGAAAATTATACCTTCGCCGAACCGGGAATAAATTTTGACCGGCGATTGCGGGATCGCATTTTAATTTTTGAAGACACCAACGGCGACGGCCATTTTGATTCACGAAAAGTTTTTACAGATGAAGTGCAAATGCTGACCAGCATCGAAGTCGGTCATGGCGGTGTGTGGGCAATGTGCCCGCCGCAATTATTTTTTATTCCCGACAAAAATGGAGATGGAATTCCCGACGGCGCGGCGGAAGTCGTTCTCGACGGTTTCAAGGTTCCCTCGGCCAATTATCATAATTTCGCCAATGGTTTACGCTGGGGTCCAGATGGCTGGCTGTATGGTCGTTGCGGGGCATCGGCTCCGGGAGACATTGGGGTTCCCGGCACCACGAGTAGCGAACGATTGCCGCTGCGTGGAGGAATTTGGCGTTATCATCCAGAGCGAAAATTCGTGGAAGTATTAACGTCAGGAACGGTCAATCCGTGGGGTCACGACTGGGATAAACATGGCGAAGCTTTTTTCGTGAACACCGTTTCAGGTCATCTCTGGCACCTGATTCCCGGCGCGCACTTTGTCGCCGCTCACGCGGTGGATCCCAATGCGCGCGTTTACGAATTGATCGACATGCACGCCGACCATTGGCATTTCGATACAGGAAAACCGTGGCAGGAATCGCGGGATGGCGCAGCGAATTCTTACGGAGGCGGACACGCGCACGCCGGGGCGATGATTTATCAAGGCGACAATTGGCCGGAAAATTATCGCAATCATCTTTTCACTTTGAACATGCACGGTCGCCGCGCGAACCAGGAAATTTTGGAGCGCACCGGCTCCGGCTACGTGGCGCGACATGGAACTGACTGCTTTTTCTTTGAAGACAAATGGTTTCGCGGATTGGAGATTAGCTCTGGTCCCGATGGCGGCGTGTTCGTCCTCGATTGGAGCGACACCGGCGAATGTCACGAGAGCACCGGCGTTCACCGAACGTCCGGTCGCATTTACAAAATAACTTATGGCGACCCAAAGTTTAGTCGAGTTGATCTCGCGAGTTTGTCGGTAACAGAATTGGTCAGACTCCATTCGCACAACAATGATTGGTTTGTACGACAGGCGCGGCTCCAACTTTCCGAAAGAGCAATCAAGAGTGGCGAATTGAAGTCTGCGAAAACACAACTGGAAAATTTATTTAACCAGGAAACCAATGGGGTGATTCAACTCCGCGCGATGTGGTCTCTCTACGCCATTGGCGGAGCCGATGAAAAATTTTTACGCGCGGCGCTCAGTCACCCCAATGAACATGTTCGAACATGGGCCATTCGTTTGCTCAGTGATCAATGGCCTCTCGATACCGTGGTTTCTCTCCGGCCTGCGAATCGGACCGAGAGTTCTCCCCCACCGACCACTGCAAAAAAATTTATTGAACTCGCGAAAAGCGATTCATCCGCACTCGTTCGTCTGGCTTTGGCGAGCGCCTTGCAGCGTCTGCCTTTTTCCGAGCGCGCTGCACTTGCCGCGCCTCTGCTCTCTCACGCCGAAGATGCTGGCGACCACAACCTGCCGTTCATGATCTGGTATGGCCTCATTCCACTCGGAGAAAGTTGGCCGAAATCCCTCGTGTCGCTCGCGGCGGATTGCCGGATTCCATTGGGGAGAAAATTTATCTCGCGCCGTCTCGCCGAGGACATTGAGAAAAATTCAGGTGCTTTGAATGCCTTGCTAAAATTGACCACCGCCCAATCCGAATCATTCCAAGACGATGTTCTCGCGGGAATGTCAGAGGCGCTGCGCGGCTGGAGCAAAGCAAAAAAACCGCAGAGTTGGGACGCGTTGCAAACAAAGTTGTCCACCTCGGAAAGTCCCACGCTGCGGAATCGCGCGCGGGATCTCAGCGTCCTTTTCGGCGACGGGCGCGCCCTCGATGAAGTCAAACGAATTGCTCTCGATGACAAAAGCGCTTTGGCGTTCCGGCGATCTGCTTTGCAGACGTTGATTGAAAATCGGCCGCCCGACCTGCGGCAAATCTGCGAACAACTTTTGCCCGTTCGTTTTCTCAACACGGCGGCTGTTCGGGGACTTGCTCTGTTCGACGATGCGGCGATTGGAGAAAAACTCGCAAAAAATTATGAAAAATTTCATCACTCGGAACGCAATGCCGTGATGGAAACGCTTGTGTCTCGTCCCACGTTTGCAAAGTCATTGCTGAATGAAATTTTCTCCGGGCGAATTCCGCGCGCGGCTCTCACACCATTCCACGCCCGTCAAATCCGCAGCTTCAATGACCCGACGCTGACCAAAAAGCTGACCGAAGTTTGGGGTGAATTGCGCGACAGCCCGGAAGATAAAAAAAGATTAATCGCAAAATTAAAAGTCAACCTCACATCAGAAAAAATCGCCGGTGCGAACAGAAGTCAGGGGCGCGTGATCTTTGAAAAAACCTGCGCCACTTGTCACACGCTTTATGGAAACGGCGGGCGCATTGGTCCTGACCTGACTGGTTCTGGGCGCGATAATTTGGATTACCTTCTGGAAAATATTATTGATCCCAGCGGCGTGGTGAGCGTCGATTTTCACATGTCAATTGTTGATCTAAAAGATGGCCGCACGTTGAACGGATTGCTGAGCGCAAAAACAGATCGCACCATCACCTTAAAAACGATCAACGAAACTTTGACGTTGGAACGCAGCGGCATTGAAAGCATTCGCGAATCCGATCTATCGCTCATGCCAGAAGGATTGCTGGACAACTTAAGCGAAACAGAGGTGCGCGATTTGATCGGTTATTTGATGTCTCCATCCCAGGTTCAATGAAAAGTCTCAACCGCCATATCCCACGAATCCCGCCGCCCAATCACGAGCGCATGATGAAACATTGGCGCGTGCTCTGCGAAGAAATTGGCGAGCGCCGCGCCGGCAGCAAAAATGAAACGATGGCTGCAGAGTATTTGCTAAAACAGTTTCGCGAACTTGGATTGTCGTCGGTCGCCGCCGAAAAATTTCCCTGCACCACCCTGGAAAAATCGGAAGTGCTTTTGAAAGTAAGAATCGGAAAAGGGTTTCGTAAAATTCCCGGTCGCGCTCTGGTGGGCGCGCCCTCGACCTTTGGCACCAAAGAGATTTCTACCGAAATGGTTTGGGTCGAGATGCCGGAACAAGCATCACGACTTTTCCAAAAAAATTTGCGCGGCAAGATTGTCGTCCTCTTCGGCCCGCTGCCGAACGATGTCGGCTTGCATCGCAAGCTCGTCAGCCTCGCGCCTGCGGCAGTGATTCACGTGGATGACCGTCTTCCTTTCGACTGGCAAAAAGACGACGGCGTTTATCCTGAGTGGGTTCGCCGTTACGGAATGCCGCCGATGATTTCCATTCCCTATCGCGTGGCGTGGGATTTGAAAAAGTCGGGATGCAACGAAGCGAAAATTCGTGTTCGTGTTCAGCAGCGGGAAGGAATTTCCCAAAATGTCGTCGCGGAAATTCCTGGATCAAATCCGAAACATCCGCTCATTCAGGTCAGCGCGCACCATGACACGCAATGCAACACCCTCGGCGCGGACGACAATGCGTCGGGAGTCGTTGGCTTGTTGGAACTCGCCGCCTTGCTGAAAAACAGCCAGCCACTTCGCACGATCCGTTTCATTTCATTTGGAACGGAAGAACAACTTTCGGTTGGCGCGTCGCACTATGTGAAAACACATCGCAAAGCTCTTTCCAGAATTGGCGCGGTGCTCAACCTCGACGGGATTTCTTCGGTGCTGGGCCACAATTATCTTTTTCGCGCGGGCCAACCGGAATTTGGATCGACACTTGTGCGACTTCTGTCGGAAAACGGACTGGACGTAAAAGAGACGAACATTCTTTCACCTTACGGAGATCATTTTCCTTTTTCGGTTTATGGAATTCCGTCGATGACGCTCTCGCGACCGAACCTGCATTTTTTCATGAGCTGGAAACACCACAGCCTTCACGACATGTTGGACGAAGTTTCCGTCGAAGCGACGGCAAAAACTATTCGCGCGCTGGCTGGAGTTGTTTCATCGCTGGCCGCCCGCGAGAAATGGCCGTTTGCACGCGGTCTTCCGCGCGATCAAGCCGTTGCAACACGAAAGCTCGCCCGTGATTTGTATGGAATGAATGTCTGAACCATGCAGCCGATGAACACGCCAACCCAACTATCGCTCACGTTTCGCTGTGTTGAAGAAGTGGATGTAAAACCGTCTCTCGATTTGGTGATCAAGAATTTTTTGTGCGTCTGTTCGCCTGAAGAAATTTCCGCTTTTTCAAAAACTCGTTATTGGCACGGCTCAAAACCAACTTACTCGTTCCTCGGAGAAAACGACGGAAAAATTCTCGCTCACGTCGGCGTTGTCACTCGACAGATTCGCGTGGGCGCGGAACAAATTGACATCGCAGGAATTCAAAATCTCGCGGTGTATCCAGCCTCGCGCGGGCTGGGTTTCGCGCAGCAAATCATGACCGCCGCGATGGAGGAAGCCGCGCGACGCGAGATTCCATTCGGGCTTTTGTTCTGCGTCGCAACGTTGGAACGCTTTTATAATTCGCTGGGCTGGCGCACTCGTGTTGGGAAACCAACCATGCTCGATTCGCATGGCAATCGCGTTCCGATTCCAGAGAAAAATAGTTGCATGTTTAAAAATCTCGGCATGCCCACTTTTCCCTCTGGAGAAATTTTTTTGCAAGGCGCCGACTGGTGAAAAACAATTTATGAAAAACATAGCCATCGCAGGTTTCGGTTTCATGGGATCAATGCACGCGCAGGTTTATCAATCGTTGCCGGAAGCCCGACTCGTCGGCGTCGTGGATTCGCGGGTTGAGGTTGCCAAAGAATCGTTGAAGAAACTTGGTATTGACGCGCCGGTTTTTTCCGACTTGAAAACGCTCTTCCAAAATAGCTCCGTTGATGCGGTCGATATTTGTTTGCCGACCGACCTTCACTGCGTCACGGCCCTGGAAGCGATTGAAAATGGCAAACACCTTTTTCTCGAAAAACCCATTGCCCGAACATTGAGCGAAGCGGAACAAATCATGAACGCGGTGAAGCGCAAAGGTGTTCGCCTGATGATTGGTCACTGCATCCGCTTCTGGCCGGAATATGAGGCGCTGACGAAATTCGTCCGTGAACAACGCGCCGGAAAATTGCTGAGCCTTTCGATGCAACGCCGCACCAGCCCGCCTCCCGCCGGAAACGCGACCTGGCAGTTGGACGAAGAACGTTCGCTCGGCTGCGTCGTGGAACTGCACATTCACGACACAGATTTCGTGCATCATCTTCTGGGAAAACCAAAGTCGGTCACATCCGTTGGGACGCGCGACTCCTCCGGTTGGTCGCACATTTTCACGACCTACGAATTTCCCGACCTGATTGTGCAAGCGGAAGGCGGTTGGAATTATCCGCCGAAATGGGGATTTCAAATGGCGTTTCAAGCCGTCTTTGAACGCGGCTCCGTCGAATACGATAGCCGCGCAAATCCGACTCTCACCTGTGCGCTGGAAAATCATGCGCCTGCTCCGCTCGCGTTCGATGCGCCTGTTGCTGGCAGTTCAAAAAGCGGCGCGGGAAATATCAGTTCGCTTGGCGGCTACCAGCGGGAACTAGAATATTTCATCAATTGTCTGGAGCAAAATCGTGACCCGGAAATTTCCACGGGCGAGCAAGCCACCGATTCTTTGCGCACTTGTTTTGCCGAAATAAAATCGTGCGCCGAACGCCGCGCCATTTCACTGGAGTAATCATGAAAAAATCCATCAGCAATTGGTCGTTTTACGGAACTTGGAACCTTGCGGAAAAATTCGCGCTGGCGAGAGAAGCGGGTTTCGCCGGATTTGAAATTGATTTATCGGAAGATGGCCCGGTGAATTTTAAAAGCAGCCAGGCCGATTTGATTGCGTTGCGCAAACAGGCGGACAAATCCGGGCTCGTCCTCAGCGGATTAGCTTCGGTACTTTATTGGAATTTTAATGGCGCGAGTGAAAATCCCGCGACTCGCCAGAAAGCTGCGGAACTTCTCGAGCGCCAAATCGTCTGCGCCAATCATCTAAGCATTGATGCGATTCTCGTCGTCCCCGCGACAGTGGGCGTCGATTTTATTCCGAACGCGGAAGTGGTTCGCTACGACGTGGCGCTGGCGCGCGCAAAGAAACTCGTTCAAGCCGCGCTTCCATTGGCGGAAAAACTCGGTGTCACTATCGGCATCGAAAATGTTTGGAATAAATTTCTTCTTAGCCCGCTCGAAATGCGCGACTTCATTGACAGCTTTGGAAGCGAACGCGTCGGCGCCTATTTCGACGTCGGCAACGCACTCAATACCGGTTATCCCGAGCAATGGATTTCAATTCTCGGTTCGCGCATCACGCGAGTTCACCTGAAAGATTTTCGCCGCAACGTCGGCACGGTGGACGGTTTTGTTGATTTACTTTCCGGTGATGTCGATTGGAAATCAGTCGTGACCGCGCTGCGTGAAATCAAATATGCAGGCTGGTGCGTTGCTGAAATGATTCCGCCCGTTCCATTCTACAAACACGCGCCGGAAACTTTGATTCACAATTCGTCGCGAGCGATGGACGCGATTTTTGCGCTGGGTGAAACGGCGAAATTACCGCGCGCAAGGAAGGCTCGTTCATGAAATCGCGATTGGCTCTCCCAAGCTTAATTATTTTAATTGTTCTCAGTTGCATGACTCTCTCTCCCAAATCACGGGCCGCTGAAACTGCACGAATGATTCGCGTCGCCTGCGTCGGTGACAGCATTACTTTCGGCTCAAAAGTCGAAGATCGCGCTCGAAACAATTATCCCAAAGTGTTGAACGAAATTTTAGGAAAGAATTTTGAAATAAAAAATTTCGGAGTGAGTGGCGCGACGCTGTCGAAACGCGGCAACAAACCGTATTGGAATTTGCCGCAGTTCAAGGCCGTCGCGGAATTTGAGCCGGACACCGTGGTCATCGCGCTCGGCACAAATGATTCTAAGCCGAACAATTGGAAGTCAAAATCAGACTTCGCCAACGATGCTCGCGCTCTAATCGAGCATTTCCAAAACCTGGCGACAAAGCCCCGCGTTTGGATTTGTTTCCCGCCGCCGGTATTTCAGAAAGACGAGGACGGCATCAATGAGGAAACCATCAAAGGAGAAATTATCCCGGAAATCATGCGAGTCGCGCAGGAATTAAAAATTCCAGTAATCGACTTGCATGACGCAATGAAAGGACATTCAAAATTATTTCCTGATGGAATTCATCCGAATGCCGCTGGCGCAAAGTTGATTGCGGAAACTGTCGCAAACACGCTCTCGAAAGTTGAATTTAAAAAAGACTCAAAATGAAAAAACGTTATCCTTCCTGTATTCTTGCCACCTGCTGTGTTCCCTGGAACGACGACGGAACTTTAGCGGAGGAAATTTTCCGGCGCGAAATAAGAAACCTGCGCGATAACCTCACACGACATCTCTATCTTTTCGGAACAGCGGGCGAAGGACATGAAGTCACCGATCGCCAGTATGATCTAATTATCCGCATCTTTCGCGAAGAGACCAGCGCGCCGGAGAACCATCCGATGATTGGTGTAATCAGTTTGTCCCTGGGTTCCGTTATTGAACGAATCGAGAGAGCGCGCGATTTAGGTTTTCGTTCGTTTCAAATTTCCCTGCCGTGTTGGGGTGCTTTGAACGATCAGGAAATGATGAACTTCTTTCAGGAAACGTGTGGACGATTCACCGATTGCTCCTTCCTGCACTACAATTTGATGCGGGTGAAACGCCTTATTACGCCAGACGAATATGCAAAACTTTCCAAAGAATTTCCAAATCTGGTCGCGACCAAGAACAGCACTGATTCCATGGATCGCATTGTAGGCTTAATGACAAAAGCTCCAGAACTCCAGCACTTCTATACTGAAACGGGATTTGGTTACGGCGCACAAATGGGCGAGTGCGGCTTTCTAATTTCGGTAGCTTCGATGAATTTCCAACTTGGCCGCGCGTATTTTGAAGCTGGTCAATCCGAGGACAAAAGGAAACTGCTGGCCATGCAATTGGAGTTAAAACATCTCACGAATAATTTGATTAACTTCGTCGGCACTACCGCGCATATGGATGGAGCCTATGATAAATTTTTTTGCAGGATGCATGATCCGAAATTCCCGCTGCGACTCTTGTCTCCTTATTCCACCTTTAGCGACGAAACCTTTGCCAACTTCGTAAAGTTCGCGAGAGAGAAATACCCTAACTGGATTTCCTAAGCCGGAACGATACAGTTGAAAACGGGGAGCACACGCCTCCGGCGTGTGGTTTGCGGCGTCACGCCGCAAACTTCGTTACACAAATTTCTTTCCCAAACAGTGCGGCCAAAATGGTGTAACGATGCCGACGGCGCGACGCCATCAGCAGCACGCGGGACGCGTGCGCTCCCCAAATCCTTCTGCATCGTTCCGGCTAAAAGCTATTTCCGGCGATGTCCGCCGCAAAATGTGATTGAAAAATCGATTCGAGTTCTGAATCTGAACGGACTCAATCCGTTTTGTGACGATTGACCCGTTTTGCATTCAGCACAGCCTGTGACTTTATTTTAGTGGGTGGCGCGAGGTGGTGCGCTCAAGGCAAAGCAAGGCATGAGCGGCGCTGGCGCGGACGTCTCCATCGGTGGAATCAAGTAATCGTGTCAGGAGCGGAATATCTTCGGCGACTCCCTTTAAAGCTAAAATGCTGCAAGCTTCATATTGTTCTTTGAGAGTGCCATGTTTTAGGAAGGTAACCACATCCTTTTTTAGTTCTTTATGTGGTTCGCCGCGTGAATGTAGAAAAGCTGCTTCAACAAAATAAATGCGCGCTTTTTCTTTTTCGGTCTGCGCCTTCTTAATGAGTTGTTCCAGGACGGTTGGTGATATACTTTTTCGAAAACGAAATGCGTAAGCGGCCATCCCTCGATTTTCTACTTCGGGTGAATTAAAAAAAACAACCAAAGATTTCTCGGCCTCGGCCACCCCTGAGTTGGCGAGAACCCACGTTGCCATAGTTCCCAGCAAGCTCACATCATTGGTTGCGGTTCTAGTGAACTCTTCATCGCCGGAAGAACGAATTTGATAATTGAGTTTTCCAAGGCTCTCCAACGCATAAGATCGATCTGATTCTTCGCGATTGACGAAGTTATCGCGCAATTGATTTGTCCAACGGCGTCGATCCTGTTCCGCCTCGGCAGAACGCGCCAACACACGCCAGATTCCAATCCGCTGAATTGAAATATTTCCTTTTGTTTCCAATTCTTTGAGGAACACGGTTTCAGCTTCTTTCGCCTGTCCGAGGTTGATTAGAAATTCCGCAGCGTGAACCTTAACCCAGAAGGAATCTGAGTTTAGTTCGTGCCGTAGAATCTTCAGCGCTTTATCGCGAACTGCCGTTGCGTCCCGGTCCTGGGCGGAAATTTGAAGTGTCGTGAGCATGAGAATAGTTGCCAAAAAAAAGGCGGCTGGCTGCGGGGCAAAATTGGTTAAGTTCATCAAACGCGCGCTCATTACTTTATTACCGCTTTCAATTCTTGAATGAAATTTTCCGCCAAAGGAATAAGGATGACTGGTTTGGCTATAACAATATATTGATCCGCACCTCCTACTTGCCCATTCCAACCCAGTTGAATCAAATCGGTGGTTTGAAAACGTTTTTGGAAAATAGAAAAGGAAACCAGCGTCTTCCCCTCTCGCTGAATCTTCTCATCAGTTTTTTTCCAATCGGCCAGCCAAGCGGGCAATTTTGCGTCGTCACAGTGCGCAACATACACATCTGATTCCACCCTCACCGTAAAAGTCGCCAACGGATCCGCGTCACTATCGGTACTATCATTGGAGGCCTGAATCCATTCCTGACCAATAAAGTTTTTTGGAATAGATGTGAACTGATAGTTTCGATCTGTATACATGTGATCTCCTACCTGCAGATTTTTTCGAACGACCCAGGGCAGAGAGCTTGAAAAATTGCCATTGAGAAAACTTTGTTCCGAAATAACCTTTCCCTGAACATTCCATAACGTGGCTTTTCCGAAGCATCGGCTTTCATTCCAAAATGATTCGGACTTCTTTTTTCCGTTGGGCCAAAATTGTGTCCAAACATTAGTGCCGTCGTTACGACGATCCCACTGCCAGAGAAGCCCGCCACTTTGCGACCAGTATTTTTCTGCGCCGGATTTTTTCCCATTTTGATAGGTAGCTTCGTATTGAGTTTTTCCATTTGGATAATGCACTGTTTGCCTTCCATCAAGCAGGTAGGTTCCATCACCGGTTACTTTCGCGGAAGAGGTGATATGTAATTTTCCATTCGGATATTTTTCTTTTTCCGCGCGGCTCCTCCCGTTCTCGTTGGAAATTGTAGGCACTGCGTCGCCCTCCTGTAA
>JBDSLX010000403.1:0-4239 GCA_039916145.1 Verrucomicrobiota bacterium
ATTTGTGGGCGGCGTAATCGTCAGGGTCCGATTCCCGCCACTGCCGCCAAGCACCAGGCTCGACGCCGGAAGCAAGGTGGAATTCGAGGCGCTGGCGGCCACGATCAAATTGGGGGCTGGCGTTTCCGCATCACTCACCGTAAATGGTATCGCGCCGCTCGCCGCGTCTTCGTTCAAAATTTTGTCAGTGACGTCCGAAATGACGGGAGGAGTGGCTGCAACAGCCATGGTGCTGACTTTCGTGGCGTAAACATCGCGCAAGCCCACGCTGGTGACGTTGTTGGTGCCGAATGTAGCGGCTCCATAAAAAGCTCCGGTCAGATACGCGTTGCCATTTGCATCCAAGGCAATGGAGTTTCCGTAATCAGATCCCCCAGAACCTCCGGCGCGTAGCACCCAGCTCAACGTTCCGTTCGTGCTGTATTTTGCAATGAATATATCCTGATCCGCGCTGATGCTCGAAATGCTCGTGCCTGAGAAATTTGCGGTTCCATTAATGTATCCGGTGAGAATCGCATTCCCCTGCCCGTCCACCGCTACGGAATAACCTTCATCATCGTTGGCCTTGAACGGGGCACTGGCGTCCGGCGCGCCCGCCTTTTGCGCCCAGAGAAAAGTTCCATTGGTGCTGTACTTCGCCAAAAAAATGTCGGCGCTGCCGCTGCTCGTTAAGCTTGAGCCACTGAAGTTCGCCGTGCTTCGAAAGGAGCCGCTGACGTGAGGATTTCCTGCGGAATCAACTGCGACCGAGTAGCCATAGTCATAAGCGGCGCTGCCTCCGCTCTGCCGCAGCCAGAGAAAGTTGCCAGCGCTGTCATACTTCGCCAGAAATGCATCCTGCGCTCCAAGCGCTGTAAAATTTGCCCCGCCAAAATTGGCGGTGAAAACAAACCAGCCGGTGATGTAGGCGTTTCCGAAACGATCCGCCGCCACGTTGAAACCCACATCCGTGCCAGTGCTTCCCGCCCGGCGTGCCCAAAGGAAATTTCCCGCACCGTCGTACTTCGCGATAAAAATATCTTTGTTACCGGCGTTCGTCAGCGTCACTCCTCCAAAATTCGCGGCGCTGGAAAAAACTCCCGTGACAAAAACATTGCCATTGGCGTCAGCACTGACGCCATTTGCGTAATCGGTGTTCGTTCCACCGGCGCGCCGTGCCCAGAGGAAATTCCCATCCACGTCGTATTTCGCCAAAAACATATCGTGGGTTCCGGCACTCACCAGATTGGTGCTACCAAAAGCGGCCGTGCCCGTGAATCGTCCGGCCACAAACGCATTCCCCGTGCTGTCCAAAGTCACTGCATAAGCTTCGTCGCTGCCGCTGCCGCCCGCGCGCCTGGCCCACAGGAGAGCGCCGTTGCTGTTAAGTTTAAATAAATAAATGTCGTCCACGCCGCTACTGACGAGATTTGTCCCAAGGAAACTTCCCGTACCGGTAAAACTACCCGCCTGCACGGAGTTACCGACGCTGTCCACCGCCACCGCATTGCCATAATCGTCGCTACTCCCCCCCGTTCCTTTGGCCCACAGAAACTCCGGCGGAGTGCCTGCTTCCAAGCCAGTTGCAGAAAGGAGGACAGAAAACAGGACAAAAAATAAATATTGGCGCATAGATTATGGAGGAGTTAAGCAAAAAGCTGAGGCGAAATAAAGCCAATTAATTAAAAAGAATGTAAAAAGTTATTAACAATTGCCTGCACGGCTGTGGGAACTACATCGCTAAAGGGGTTTTTCTTACTCAATCGAGATTTTAATAGTGTTTCATGTGGCTTGAATGGAACGACCGCCTCCTTATTCTGATTGGGATGCGACCATTAAAAGTTCCCAGGATTTTTAGCTTCTGCGCGACTTTGCTTGCCTTCTCTATCCCAGTTTTCGCTCAACCCAGGCCAATCAACGACGCCGAGTTGAGCGTCAAAAAGCTAGTAGTCGCTCCCGGATTAGGCGTCGCACTCTTTGCCGCTGAACCGTTGTTGCAAAACCCGGTCGCGTTCAGCATCGACGAGCGCGGGCGATTTTTTATCTCCGAAACTCATCGTTACAAAGATTCCATTTTTGACATCACACGGCAGACAAATTGGTTGCTGAGTGATTTATCTTTTCGCCAGGTGGAAGATCGCGCTGCTTTTCTGCAAAAGGAGTTTGCGACAAACCTGAATTTCCTGACGAAAGAATCTGAACTTGTGCGGCTGGTGGAAGACCGCGACGGCGATGGCCGAGCGGAAACATCTTCCATTTTCGCCGATGGATTTAATCAAACTGTTTCCGGCACCGCCGCCGGGATTCTCGCGCGCAAAGGCGAAGTCTGGTTCACGTGCATTCCTGATCTTTGGAAAATTGCGAGCGACGAATTGCAAATGACGAATGGAAGCGCCAATCCGAAAACTCAAAATGCAAAACGTAAAATTCAAAACCTGGCATCCGGTTTTGGCGTTCACATCGGCGTGAGCGGCCATGATTTGCACGGATTAATCATGGGGCCGGATGGAAAAATTTATTTCAGTTGCGGCGACCGCGGGTTTTCGGTTCACACCAAGGAAGGAAAATTTCTCAACAATCCCGACAGTGGCGGCGTGTTGCGCTGCAATCCAGATGGCTCGGACATGGAAATCTTCGCGACCGGTTTACGTAATCCGCAGGAACTTGCCTTCGACCAATACGGAAATCTTTTCACCGACGACAACGACACCGCGGGCGAAGACAAATCGCGTTTGATTTATGTCGTTGAAGGTGGCGATTACGGCTGGCGCGCGAGTTATCAATTCATGGACGGCTACGGCCCGTGGGTTCAGGAAAAAGTCTGGCAAGGGGGAATTGACGGCACGCTTCCGTATTCCGGTGAAGTTGCGCAAGGCCCGTCCGGTCTGGCGTTTTATCCGGGGACCGGTTTGCCGGAGAAATATCAAAATCATTTTCTCGTTTGTGATTTTCCGAAAGGCGTTTGGTCATTCGCCGTAAAACCGAAAGGCGCGAGTTACGAAGTCATCGAGAAAGAAAAATTTCTCTGGAACCTCGGCGCAACCGACGTGGATTTCGGCCCCGACGGCGCGGCCTATGTTTCCGATTGGGGAACCAGTTACAACATGCCGGACAACGGACGGATTTACCGAATCTTCAATCCACAAACTGAAGCTCGTAGCAGCCGACGTGAGGAGGCTCATTCTAATTCTTCGAGCGAAAAAATTCAGAGCCTCGTTACCTCGGCTCCTACGAACGTAAAAAAAATTCTCGCCGAAGTAATGGAAAAACGTCCGGTTGAAGAACTCGCCCAACTTCTCGGCCACGCCGATATGCGCGTGCGAATGGAAGCTCAGTTTGCGTTGGAGCGGAAATCATTGGTTGTTGTAGAATCGCTTTCTGAAGTTGCAAAAACAAACATCAATCCGTTGGCGCAAATTCATGCGCTTTGGGCGTTGAAACGGATTTGGCTGGCTCAAACCAATCGTGTTTCACTCGAAGTCACCAAAACGCTCAAGGGAACCTATGACGCATTGCTTCAGAATAATGATCCTGAAATTCGCGCACAGGCTCTGAGGTTATTGGAAAAAAGGCTTCAAATCGCCTGTCCCGATGACCGCTCCAACGTCCGCTTGCGAGACAAAGATCCACGAATCCGTTTCTTCGCCGCAATGAATCTCGGCAAACTCAAATCTGAAGACGGCATTTATTTTTTGATGACGATGCTCGGTCAAAACGCGGATCGTGACCCCTACTTGGTTCACGCCGGAGTTTTCGCGCTCATGAACCTCGGCGATGGAATTCGATTGGCTGCGAAAAATGAAAATGCCTCCGTTCGCCGCGCTGCTTTGCTCGCCATGCGCCGCATGGAGAAATCGGAGATCGCACAATTTCTCGGTGATTCGGAATCCAGGCTTGTTCTTGAAGCCGCTCGCGCCATCAACGATGTGCCTATCAACGACGCGATGCCGCAACTCGCCGCCAAGTTGAACCTTGCCGACGCGACGGTTGGGACAAATGAACAAGCACAAATTCTTCGGCGTTCAATCAACGTCAATTTTCGTCTCGGCCAAAACACAAACGCCGTCGCGCTGGCGAATTTTGCCACAAAAACCAACACGCTCGAAGCCATGCGCGTCGAGGCGTTGGACGCTCTTTCGGATTGGGAAAATCCAAGTCCGCTTGACCGCGTGATGGGACTTTGGCGGCCATTAGCGAAACGCGAAATTGCGGTGGCGCAAAATGCGTTTCATTCTGTTTCAAGTGAGCTTTTCAAAAGTG
>JBDSLX010000404.1:0-2734 GCA_039916145.1 Verrucomicrobiota bacterium
CCCGCACGGCTCGGTCAATCGCAAGTTGCTCGTCGAAAATGATCCGAATCTTTGCCTGAAATGCCACGCACAAACGCAAGGCTCCGGCGTGGGACGAGGAGAAATTTACATCGGCAAAGTTCCGCACACCACGTTGCTGCGCCAGGGGAACTGCTCGACTTCCGGTTGCCACAGTTCGGTTCACGGTTCGAACATTGATCCGAAATTGCGCTACTGAAATGGAAGCGGAACATCGAACATCCAAAGCCAACAGACCGGAGCGCCGGTTTGCAACCGGCTTTAGAATCGCGCGCGCCAAAGCCGGTTACAAACCGGCGCTCCGTGTCGGGCAGCTTGAAAGATTGAGTTTGAGATTGGGTGTCCGCTGTTTGATGGTTGCGATTTGGTCTCTCCTCCTTTTGCCGTCCGCAATCTTCGCCTCCGAAGTGGATGTTTCAAAACTTCCTCCACCCGCGAAAATCCCAATTGATTTTGTCCGCGACATCCAACCCATCTTTGAAACTTCCTGCCTGCGTTGTCACGGACCGGAAAAACCAAAGAGCCGATTTCGTTTGGACAATCGCGAGGCTGGGTTGAAAGGCGGTGAAACTGGCGTCGCTATTTTTCCTGGCGACAGCGCGAAAAGCCCGCTCATTCATTACGTGGCAGGTTTGGTGGAAGACATGCAAATGCCGCCGCTCGGAAAAGGCGACCCGCTCACACCCGAACAAATTGGTTTGCTGCGCGCGTGGATCGACCAAGGCGCAAATTGGCCGAGCAACCAACCGCAATCTCAACTCGCGTTTTCGATTGCGCCGACGTTTCGTTACATCCACGTCGAGGGCGATAAAAAAAGTTTTCGCGAAATCGAAGGGCATCGTGAAGACGGCGCGGGAGGCATCGAAAGTTTTTCAATCCGCGAAAAGATTGCCGCTGATACGACCGTTTCCGCCGAAGGCCACGCGCTATTCGGCGACGACGATGTGGCGGTAAAATTGTCACTCGACAAAACGGAGACAGGATTCATTCGCGGCGGCGTGGAGCAATGGCGCAAATATTACGACGACAGCGGAGTTTATTATCCACAACCGTTCATCCCCTCGATGATTTCACTCGATCGCAATTTGCACCTGGACATTGGCCGCGCGTGGATTGATTTCGGTTTGGCTTTGCCGCATTGGCCGCAAATGATTTTGGGTTACGAATATCAATGGAAAGACGGCGAGAAATCCACGTTGCAATATGGAAATGTGAACGGGAAAAATATTTATCCCGCGTGGAAACAAATCGACGAGCAAACGCACATTCTGAAATTCGATTTGGTCCACGAACTTTACGACTGGCGCATCGAAGACAACGCGCGCGTCGAGTTCTACGATTTAAAAATGCGCCGCGAAAATGCGTTTCATTCTTTTGGAGTTGTGCCCGACACAATTTCGCGCATCGACGAAAAATCGCGGCACACACAAGGCATGAACACCATTCGTGCCGAGCGTCAGATCGGCGACTGGATTTTCCTCGGCAGCGGCTATTTTTATTCACGCTACGAAGGCGACGCCTCCTACGATTTGCGGACGATGGACAACACCGGCGTTCTCGTCACCGGCCCGTTCTGGTTTGGCGACAACATCATTTTGAAACGCGAAACGCACTTATTCAGCTTGAGTAGCGCGTTGACCGGTGTGGAAGGTTTGAGCGTTTCTCTCGGAATTCAAAACGAATGGAATCGCCAGGAAGGTTTTGGAAAAATTCTTTTGGATGAAGGTGATCCGTCCAATCCCGCAGCGTTCACTTTGCAACCGGCCTCCCTCGATTCCAATCTCGACAAGGAAAAATTCTCGGAAAATTTCGCCGTTCGTTTCACCAGGATTCCGTGGACCGTTTTATTTGCCGACGTGCATTGGGAAGACGAAAGCGTCGGTCAATTTGAGGAGCAACGGGGCGGCGATGAATTCGCGCGGCACACCGATGCGGAAAATATCCGGCAGCAATATCGGCTTGGTTTCAACACCTCGCCGTGGCGCGCGGTTTCGTTCACGGGAGAATACAAAAAGAAATTGAGCGACACCGACTATGATAATTTCGAGCGCGCTTTTTATTTGAGCAACGGCATTCCTCAACCGTTTTTGACTGACGGTTATTCTGCCTTCATTAGCGAACGAAACATTAACACCGATGAAGTCGTGGCAAAACTGGTGGTCAATCCGACTCGGTGGTTGAAAACAACTTTGTCGTATCGCGTGTTTGCCACGGATTATTCCACGACGACAGATGCGTTGGGTGATTCTTCCATCGCGCCGGGCGGAAGAATTTTCGCCGGCAATACCGACGGCCATGTCGTGAGTTTGAACGCGAGCGTCACGCCCTTCACGCGGCTGTATTTGTCCACCACGTTTTCCTACAGCAACACGCGAACCGTGACTGCGGATCACGGAAATTTATCCGTCGTTCCGTATCGCGGCGATATTTACAGCGCTATTGCCAACGCAAATTTTGTTCTGAACAAATCAACGGATTTGCAGGCGAGTTATTCATTTTCTGAGGCAAATTACTCGCAGCACAATTTAACGGATGGCGTACCGCTGGGAATTGATTTTGCGCGACATGTGATCAGTTTTGGCGCGGCGAAACGCTGGACGGATTACATGAGCACGAATCTGCGCTACAATTTTTATCACTACAGCGAACCGAGTTCGGGCGGGGAAAATAATTATGTCGCCCACGGAATTTTCGCGACGCTGAGTTTGAAATGGCC
>JBDSLX010000405.1:0-1761 GCA_039916145.1 Verrucomicrobiota bacterium
TCGCGGCTGCAATCGCTTGTCCGTGACGTTTGTCATGTTCGCTGGGAACGTGGAACGCGATTTTTTCCGCAAGTGCGGGAAACTCCATTTTCAAAACGTCTTTTGCTTTTTCGAGAATCAGGTCGCCACCTGCGCCAGTCGTCACCCGACCCAGAATCAGAACGTTCTCGATCTCGTAAAAATCAGAATAGTGCGCCACGCCATAGCCGAGATAAGTTCCAATGGTCTGATAGATTTTGGCCGCTCGTTCGTCGTTCTTTTCCATGAATTTCTGAACGGCTTTCAGCTTTTCCGGCAGGCCGAGCGTTAAATCTATTTCGAGTCCTGAAACCGGAATCAATTTCCCGACCGCTTGCTGCGAAAAATATTGGACGCCGCAACCATAATCGCCGCTCCACTCATCGCGCGCCGCGTTGGGATTGTAATCCACCGGCATGAACGCGAGTTCGTTCAGCCACGTCGTGATATTTCCATCGGGCGTGACGTAACCGCCCGCCTGGCTCGTCCCCATCGCGATGCCGAGCACCGCATTTTTTCCGAGCGACATCGATCCTGCCAGCGCCGTGACTTCGCCGTCGTTCACAATTTCAAACTGCACATTGTTCCAAAGTTTTTTAATATCGAGGAACATCTCTTTGACGCGCGCATCAAAAATATTTTTTGGCACGCCGCGAAAAAGTGAAGCGACCTTGACGCGATTATTGACGTAAACTCCTGCAGCGCTTCCGCCAATTGCATCGACGCGCGGCAAATGCGCTGCCGCTTTCTTCAACGAATCCATCACGCCGTCGAAATGATATCGCGGATCGGGCTGATGATACGGATCCCAAACCACTTCCTCACTGAAAATAACTTTGCCGTCGATGACAGCCGCAGTTTTGCGATCACTTCCGCCCAAATCGAAACCGATTCGGCAGCCGTCCAGATGGCGTCCAAGCGGTGCTGTCGCCGCGCGCGCCGGTGGAATGTCCTTCGTGATGACGATTTCAAACGGGCGTTCGTAAATCCGATTGCCCATGATGTCTGCGTCAAATTTCCCGGTGGACGTTGCTTGAAAATGTTTTTGCAATTGCGCGCCCAGCGATTTCGGCCCGTCGAAATAAATGCGAAATCCGCCCCAACCCCACAAAAGAAATTTGATGATGCGTTCGGTGTAATGGAAGTTCGCCGCTGATTTCGCATCGCTCTCCGCAAAAATTTCAGTTGAGAAGTGGAAGACCGAACCATCCGCTTGTTCGAGCGCAAATTTTGCTGGAACGTGATTTGCCGAAGCACGAACCAGTTCGCGAAAATTTTGATTCGCCAATATTGCCGGGCGGAAATCCGGGTCCAGCATCGGAACAATCTTCGGAGCAATGAGAGGCAAACCTGTCGTCATGGAGTAGCCAAAATTTGTTGCAAAACTTTTCCGTCCACATTCGGAAGTTTCTCGCCGAACAAATGAGCGATAGTCGGCGCGACGTCGATATTCTCAATCACGCCAATTTTTTTCCCCTTCGCGATGCCGCGTCCGACGGCGATAAACATCGCGTTCATTTTCGGATTGTCAGAGAGATAGCCGTGACTGCCGGCACCGCCTTCTCGCGCGGGAATAATTGCTTCGTTGACCATTTCCAGGCTGGAAAAACTGTAACCGTCGGCGGCGGAAAAAACCAAATCGGCCATCTGCAGATTTTTTTCGGGGGACGGATAGCCGTAGCTCGCAAAATCTTTTGGCGCGATAATTTTATCGATGCCTTCGTGTTTCTCAAAAAGAGCGAT
>JBDSLX010000406.1:0-3388 GCA_039916145.1 Verrucomicrobiota bacterium
TCAAGTACTCAACGGCTTGCTCTCCATCACAAACGATTTGCAATTGCACGGGCACATTGGCCTTATCGAGCGCCATGCGGAATAAAATCACGTCGTCCTGATTATCTTCAGCGAGCAGAAGGTTGAGGGATGAGTTTGTCATGAGAGCGACGCCCCATGTTGTAATGCTCTTTTCCCTGATTAGCAAATTTATTATTCCCACGCCGGGAAAAACAGAAAAGTTTTGCCTTCACAACATCTCCCTGGAACTCATCTCCATAAATAAAACAGGAGCGCGGACTTTAGTCCGCTTCGATCTGGCAAACCTTTTGGTCTTCGCTTGCGGCAGGTCAAAATTGAGTTGAAGCGGAATAAATTCCGCGCTCCGGTCGCATCGCGGGTGATTTCAACTGCATCGTTCCGGCTAAAAGGTAATTGTTGCGGGTGAAGTCGGTTCGCTCTTTTGCTCAGGCCTTCTGCAATTCGATCCAAAACTTGGTTCCACGGCCGGGCACAGATTCAAATCCCACTGTGCCCGACATGCGTTCGACGCCTTTGCGCACGATGGACAGGCCGATGCCCGTGCCGGGATAACGCGCGCCGTGCAAGCGCTCGAACACACGGAAGATGCGCTCGTGTTGATCGAGCGGAATGCCGAGGCCGTGGTCCTCCAACCAAAGCCGTATCATTTCACCACGGTCTTCCGCCCAGAAACGAATCTGCGGCGCGATGCCATCCGGCACGAATTTTATGGCGTTGCCCAGCAAGTTGGCGAGGACTTGCGTCAGAGTGGCTTCGTTGGCGCAAACCGTCGGCAGCGGCGCGATGGTTTCGATTTGCGTTCGGGTTTGCTCGATTTGCGTGGCGTATTGATAAATGGCCGAGTCCCAGACCAGTTGCACTTTCACTGGCTCCAGTTTGGTTTCGGTGCGCCCGACGCGGCCAAAGGCCAGCAGGTCGATGATCATTTTATCCATGAACTCGGAGGAAGCGTTGATGCGCTTAAGATAATCGCCTGCGGTCTTGTCCAGAGAGGGCGCATAATCGTCGAGCAATATTTGGGAGAAACCTTGCATCGAGCGCAGCGGGGCGCGCAGGTCATGCGCAATGGAATAAACGAAAGCCGCCAGTTGTTCGTTGGTGTCGTTCAGGTCGGCGGTGCGTTCACTCACGCGCAGTTCCAATTCCCGGCTGTGCTGCCACACTTTTTCCTGGGCCAGTTTGCTCCAGGTAATGTCGGTGACAATGCCGAGCATGTTCCGTGGTTGGCCGTCCACGAGGCGATAGATACTCCCATGCACTGCGACCCAATGGATGCTGCCGTCCGGCCAGATCACGCGGCACTCGATATGCCATTCCTTTTGCTTCGACACAGCCTGTTTGAATTTGTCCCGCATGTCCTCGCGATCGGCGGGATGGACGTGGCTGATGAATTTTTCAAAGCCCCATTCGGCCACAGGCTGGGTGTAGCCAAACGCCTCGTCGTGCCGCAAAGAACGCCGCGCGCGATCGGTCACCAGATCCAAATCCCAATCGCCGATGCGCGCCGATTGGAGCGCGAAATCCAGCCGCACTTTGCTTTCGGCCAAGGCTTCCTCCACCAGCTTGCGTTCGGTGATGTCTTCGATGGCGAGCACAATTTTTTGCGGCCGGCCAGTTTGGTTGACCATGCGCCGGGCGTTGAGCAGCATGGTGCGGCGGCCAATGGATTCAAACTCGTGCGTGATTTCCAGATTGTTGAAGAAATTGTCCTTGGGCAAAATCTCTTCGAGCAGTTCGCGCAGTTTGGGAATGTTCCATTGCGCATTGCCGAGATCGTAAATCAACTGGCCTTCCGTCTCGCCCGGCTCGACCTGGAAGTTTTTGTAAAAAGCCTCGTTGGCCGTGTTCACCCGCAGGTTGGCGCGCAGGACCAGAAGTGGAATGGGCGCGGTGCGCAACGTGGCTTCGGCGTAATCGCGCGCGCGTTCGGTTTTCAGCTCGCTCTCGTGCAATTTTTCTTCCGCCAGTCTGCGGTCGGTAATGTCTCGCGAGACGACCAGCAACCGCGCGGGCTGGCCAGCGGCGTTGACGATGGGTGTCACGACCACGCTCCACCATTTGTTGTTCCCCTTGACCGTTTCGCAAGCGCCTTCGAACTTACCAACGCCTCCCGACATAGCGGTTTCGACCGCCTGTTGCGCCACGGCGGAATCACTCTTCCAGAATTCCTTCCAGGGCCGGTGCAGAAACGGAGTCAGATCGTCGATTTCAAACAGACATTGACCGACGCCGTTCATGGAGAGCAGTCGTCCCTCCAAATCCAATTCCTTGATGCAGTCGCGGCTGCTTTCAACCATGCTGCGGAATTTTTCCTCGCTTTCGCGCAAGGCCTCATTCGCCACCTTGTGCTCGGCGCTTTCGGTTTGTAGTTGCGCGTTGAGTTTTTCCGCCGTTTCCCTCATTTCATGCTGTAGCAAGCCGGAGAGCAGCAACGCCTCGTTGATCGCCGTGACGTTCTGACTAAAATTGGTGGCTTTCGTCAGTTGGATGATCACGCCCACCGGAAGTTGGGTCTCATCGACGACTGGCCACATGGCATACAACCAGTGGGCTGGAGTCTGTTCCGAAGGGTCTTTCAATGCCAGGTTCGCGGCTTCGCCGGTTTGATAAACGCGATCCAGAATCGACACGCATTCGTTGCCGCCCGGCACGATTTCGGAGAACGTTTTTCCGAGAAGTTCCTCCCGGCTTTTCTCGAGCAGGCTGCAAAAAGCGGAATTCACATAGGAAACAATGTGCGTCTCTCCCTGCACTTCGACGATGGGCAGCGGAGCGCGCTCAATGATCGGCGCGGAGCGCGACGGCGGGGTGGGTCTCGCGGCCACGGTTTTATTTTTTATTTTCGCAGGCATGAAGTTGTAAATTCTTTTCGGTTGGGTCGGTTAAAAATTATTTTCAGCGGCAATTGAAAATTGAAAATTTGCAATTTTGTCCGACATGCTCAAACCTGCGCCCGACATCCTCGGATGTGTGACGGAAGATCTCATTAACACCGTGGCTTTAGCCCGGTGTCCCGTGCGTGACGAGAGATTCAGCCGTTTTAACGGCTTATCGAACCGCCCGCTAAAGCCGTTAAAACGGCTGAATCTATTTTCCATACGATTTTCACCGAGGCTCAAGCCACGGTGTTAATGAGAAACACTTCACTTCCGCCGCCTGGCTTTCGGTTCCGGCGTCAACTCGTGCTGGGATAGCAGCCGTGTGGCTTTCGGTTCCGGCGAGGTTTCAGGCGGTGCCTGACCGATTCGTTCCGGCAGCCCGCTGGTCAATCGCACATAATCCGTCTGGCGCGGGCCGATGACGACTACGCCCTTATCGGTGATGACATATTCGCGGATGTCTTTGCTGTGGTTGCCGCCGCGCATTT
>JBDSLX010000407.1:0-5955 GCA_039916145.1 Verrucomicrobiota bacterium
CGTGTTTCCAGAAATGCTGCGCCGCAAAAATGATTTATCCATCACGGCGGAAGAATTGAATAAGATCGGCGGCGATGCTTACCGGCGCGAGTTTGGTTTTCCAGTTTCCGGGCGATGGATTTCCGAATTGTTCACCCGAACACTGAAGCGCGCTGGAGCGAGTGAAGATTTCTCCAGTCTGGAATTATATCTGCCGGACCGCTTCAAACCCAAAGCCGTAGAGAAACCAAAAGCGCAATCGGACATTCCTGAACTGGCGGGATTGTTGGAAGCGCACATAGAACCGGCAACCCAAACGCCCGATGCGCGGGAATTGATTTGGGAAAATGTTGCCGAGTATTTCAACGAACAGATTTCTGCTGGCGAATCAGCCAGGGAAGTTCGTTGCAAACTTTTGGATTTTGTTTTTGCAAAAGCCGGTTGGCTTTGCGACTCACGCGAAGCCCTGGATAAAACGTTCTCCCGAAAACTAAAATACGGAACACAAGACAAGCGGCGCGTCTCTCGAAAGCTGGAGCGTGGCGGATTGTCTGAAGCCGATTGGCAGAATGGAGTTCATCTCGCCAGGTGTTACGAAAATATTGATTTGGCTTTTCGTGAATGGCGTGATTCAGAAAAAACGAGCGCGGAAGCGAAGGAGCGATTTGGCAATGTTTGGCGCGCGCCGAAAATCTGGCGCGATGCAATTCAGTATGACGCAAAAATTGCTTCGATCCTGAAGCGAGGATCACGCACTTACAAACTGAACAGCGCGCACAATACTACCGATCCCAACAGATTTGCGTCTGGTGATGTAGATATGTCGGACGATTTAACCCTGCCTATCCTATGGTGGGACGAATTGCCGAATGGAGAAATCTTTTGCGGGCAAGGCCAGTTCCTGGCATGGCTTGATGCTCGTTCTTGGTTTTATTACGGTGGAAATTTAATTCCATCCGGTTCCTATAACGGATTTAACATCCGAAACTCGTGGACCGGCAAAGCTGAAAAATGGGGTTTGCCGAGAAAGTATATCCATACTGAAATGGGCATCTGGCGCGAGGCTAAAGTTTTTGCTGGCACACGCAAGCAAGTAGGAACTCGCGTTGCGGAAACCGGCCTGCGCAGATTGGGTGTTAAATTCAGAAACTCGGTTCTCCCGCGCGGAAAATACCAAGTAGAAAGATTTTACGGATCATTCCAGGATTTGCTTCACCTTGAACATGGTTACTGCGGTCGCAATCGAATGTTGGATAAGTGGGAGCAAGTTGAATCGAATCTGAAGCTCGTTAAATCAGGCAAGGAGCATCCGTCGAAATTCTTTTTGCACAAATCACAGTTGATAGAGCGACTGAATTATTTTGGCGAAAAGCTGAACAATACTCCGAAGCGCGGAAAAGACCACCTCAGCAAAACGGGAATCGCCCGGACACCGAAAGAAGTCTATCAGGACTGTTTTACAACACCCTTGGTTTTTATTCCCGATGAGCTTCGCTACCAATTAGCGGAAAACATGGTTGACCTAATCGTTGGGCGCAACGGAATAACATTTCGACACGGCGCGCGAACATTTAACTACAAGAATTATAGAACCGGCCAATTGCGCGGCCAGCGGGTCAAAGCATGGTTTTCACCTGAGAACCCTGAGTTGCTTGGGGTGACAGATTTAAAGGACCAAAATCCATTCGTGGTAAAGCGATCCACAACGATTGCTCTTTACGATGAGTCGCCCGAACTTCTGGCGCAAGCAAACCGGGAAAACAGCGAGCACAATGCCTACGGAAAAGAGTTGGTCAAAATGCTGAAGCCTTATTTCGATAACGATTTTCAAAAGCGCATGTTCCGCCCAACGATTGTTGACGCTGAAACGCTGGAGACAGCCCAGGAATTCCGACGCCAGCGCAATGCGATCCAGACGGAAGAAACCGAGCAGCGCTCCCTCACCACACGGGCGCGGCGCGCTTCGGAAAAAGTTGGATTTCCTGTTGCGCCAGAGCGGATGGAAGACGCGGGCGCGGCTGACGAGCTCGAGTACCTCGACAATTGGGCGAAAGGAAAAAAATAAATGTCCAGCACTCGCCATCACGATCCGAACACGCCCATTGATCCGAACGGGCATCAGAGTCGTTACTTTTCTTCGCCAGAGTATGAGCGCGGCCTATTGGCGAATGCCGTCGCGCGGCGTTGCACGGTTTTGAAAAAGCAAGAGGACCAGGAGCTTTGCATGTTTGTCCAGGCGCGTTCTCTCGACGTTGGTATGCCAGCATTGTGCAAAGAGATTGCAGAAATGTTTCCGCATTATTTGGCGACAAAAACGATGCAGGAATTCGGAACGAAGGGGAAAAATTATAGTGCAGAACAGGTCCGCAAACTTCGCGGTGAGTTACCGGGTGCCGATCCTTGCTCTCAATACCCGTGCCGCTTTCCGTTGAAAGGTGACAGGCCGCGCCATTTGGGCCTGCCGATAATCCGACCGGACCATGATTGCTGGCAGTATTTGAACGGTTCGGAAAAAGACCAAATGCTGGAACGCTTGGCAGAGGAAAAAGAGCGCCAAGCGAAACTGCCGTCCAGTTATCCCGTAGAAAATTTTAAAGAAGTTTGCTGCGAAGCGGCCGAAGCAAATCTGGAGCGCGATCTTTCTGATTTGTGTCAGGACGCGGCCTGGAATCTGAATGAGTCTCGCCCCTGGTATTTTCCAAATTTGTTTGCCGCGTTGCGTGAGTATCAAACCGCGTGGGTTGCAAAACGAAAAAAAGAAATCGTGGAAACGGAAGTTGTCTCAAAGATTTCCGAATCTTTGGATCTCTGCATTGGTTCTCGCTCAATCGTTTTGGTGGAAGGCGTCAGCGGCCTTGGAAAGCAATTCGGTTTGGTCGAGTCGTGCGCGCTCCAACCTGGTCGCGTTCGTTGCGTGCAAACTTCGCCGACGCCGGATGATGCCAGTTTCTTTCGCGGCATAGGCCGTCCCCTGGGCGTGAGTGTGGCGCTGAGTTTAAAGGTCCAACAAATGCGTGAACGAATCGAAACGACTTTACGCGATAGTGGAATCGGGCTGGCTTTTTTCGATGCGCAATATCTTTTCATTGCCAGCACGCATCGAGAAATTATGTATCGTCGCATCAATTGGCTTATGTCGATGGCGAATTCCGGCACGCCGATTTTTCTTTGCGGCACTCCGCAGTTTCTCGAAACGACAAAAAATGCGGAGACTGTTTCGATGTGGAATTCTGCGCAACTCACCAAGGGCATTCACTACGTACCATTGCCGTCAGTTTTATCGCGGCAGGATTTGACCGCGCTGGCGAAACATTGCGCGCCGCAAGCGGAGTCCGAGACCATCAAGGCGATGGTTATCTATGCCTATACGTCTGGAAAATCTTTGGCGGGTATTGATGCAATGGTAAAGTGCGCTCGTTTTATTGCCAAACGAAATGGTCGCGACGACATCACTGAAGATGATTTTAATTCCGCCTTCAATGAATACGTCAAACCTTCAGCAAACGCACTCAAAGACGCACTGGCAGTTACGGGCAAACATCCAAAAATGCGCCGTGTAAATCCGCCGCAGATTTTTGAAGCGCCGCGCCGCGCAACCCTGATTTCCGAATCAGAAATTCCGTCACGAGAAACTCAACCCTTAGTAATCCAATGAGCACAAAAAACAAACCACCCCACGTTGTCGAGGCGCTGAACCAAATAAATGCGCTGATTGAGCAAATCAAAATAGCTGAGCGCGATGGATATGGCGCGCGGAAGATCGAGCTGATTACCAAAGCTGGCAGAATAATGATGGACGGTCTCAGAAGCGAAGATCGCGAGCATTATGAGGGGGTCGTTGAATTCTTTGACGGCGACTTTCTCGCCAGCCAGGGAATTACCGCAAAAGAACTAATCGAATTTTACGCCAAGAGAGAGAGTTAACCAAAACACAACGAACAAAAAAATAATCCTATGAATCAAATTGAAGTCCTCAATCCAGTTGAACAGGTCAAGCTCGGAAGTGAAACAGTGGAAATGCGCCAGTTGCCATTTCTCAGAGCGTTCGAGTTTACCAAACAACTTAGCGCGATAGCCGGGAAGCTGTTCGACAAAGACGGCAGTTTCATTATTGCACGAAAAAAAAATCCGACAGACACGAAAGCGGAATTGAATCTGGCGCCGCTCGCCGATGCCATTACATCTTCAGGTGATCTGACTTCGTTTTTGTTGCTCCATTCCACCGTGGGCAAAGATCAAGCCTGGCTCGAAAAATTGAGCACGGCTGAAGGATTGAAACTCCTGCACGTCGCGATCCGATTAAACCTTTCCAAAGAAATTTTGAGTTTGGGAAACGAGTTAGCCGCTTCTCTGGCAGGCGTGTTCGCGAGTCAGAAAGCGGCGAAAACATTATCGAAGCAGTCGATTTCCTGATTTTTCAGGGACACAGTTTTGAGAACATTCAAAAATATACGCTGCTGCAATTCCACCGTTTTGTGGAAATCGCTTCCGAACGATTCGAGCGGATGTACAGCAAGCGAAATACTCCTTAATTTATGAGCGCGCCTTCAGTCATCACAGTCCAGGTGAACGCGGAAACGGCTGGAGCCGTTGCCAATCTCGAAAAGATCATTGGTAGCGTCCACCGGCTCAGCGGCCTGGGCGATTTTGTTTCTGGCTTGGGCGCAAGGTTAGCGGCGGCGTTCACCGTTGGCGCAGTCGTCAAATTAACCGAGAACGCCATTCGTCTTGATGATGAAATGGGCAAGATGGCGGAGCGCGTTGGCATCGGCGTGCAGGAACTTTCCAAACTTGCTTACGCGGCAAAACTGGCCGACGTGGAGGCGGGAGAATTTGAGTTTGGCTTAAAATCGTTCAACAAACAAATTGCGGAAGGCTCGGAATTATTTCAGACGCTCGGCATTGAGCTGAGAAATGCTGACGGCAGTTTGCGCAGCACGTCGGATATTTTGGGCGATGTAGCAGAGAAGTTTTCCGGTTTCAATGCGGGCGCAAACAAGAGCGCGCTGGCAGTCGAATTATTTGGACGTGCCGGCACGCGGCTGATTTCGTTTTTGAATGGCGGCAAGAAAGCGATTCAGGAGGCGGGCGCGGAATTGGAAAAATTTGGCGGAGTTACCACTCCAGAAGCCGCGCAACAAGCGCAGGACTTCAATGACGACATTACCCGGCTGCAAACGGCGCTGCACAGCATCTTCAGAGCTTTTTCGGAAAATATTCTACCGATCCTGAAAGCGTTTACTGAGCGGATGATTGAATCCAAAGAACGCACCGCAGGTTTTGTGGGCGTGGCGCAAGTGTTGACGACAATTGTTAAGTTGCTCGCGACCGCCTTCGCAGTAACAGCAACCCACATTCTCAGCGTAGGTCAAGCCATCGGCGTGCTTACGGCGATCAATTGGGAACTGCTCCAAGGAAAATTTAGATCCGCGCGCGACATGGCCGTTTCCGCATTCGATGAAATCCAAGCGCGAGTTTTAAAAACGAAAGAGACTATAGAGGGAATTTGGGCTTCGGCGAAGGCTCCAAAGTTGGAATTGCCGGACGAAAAAAAGACCGAAGCGCCCTCGACTCGTGGCGACGTGGCGAGCCAGGCGAAGTTAAACCAATCGAGGTTGGATCAGGAATTGAAGCTGCAACAATCGTTCAATGCGATTGATGCCGTCGAAAATGAGAACCGGCTCAAATGGCAAGAGCAGTCCATTACAGAGTTTTACGCTAAAAAAATTGAGATGGCGCAAGACGCAGCCGCAGAGGAACAAAAATTTTTATTCGAGCAAATCGCCGCTGCGGAAAAATTGATGGAAGCGTCAAAGGACGATCTGCAAAAACTCGCTGAAGCAACGGCGTTACGAGATCAATTGCGCAAGGAATCTTTCGTTATAGAAAACAATCTGGCTGCTGAGACGAAAAAACTTTTTGCCGAAAAAGTTGAAGCGAGCCTCGCGGCGGAAAATGAGATCAGCGCGGCGCGTA
>JBDSLX010000408.1:0-3535 GCA_039916145.1 Verrucomicrobiota bacterium
GGCGAAACAAGGAAAAGATCTCGCGCGATTGCTTTCCGAATTGCTGAATCACTTTCGTAACCTGCTGATTTTTCAGGTTTCCAAAGGCGACATGCGAATTTTGGAAGTTTCCGAAACCGAAGCCGCCACGTTGCAAGAACAATCCGCCGCGCTCAGTTCCGATGCGCTGACTCGCATCATGGAAGTTCTAACCGATTGCGAAGGCCGCCTCCGCGACGCCGCTTCCAAGAAAATTTTAATCGAAGTCGCATTGTTAAAAGCCATCGAAGCGCGCAACGCCGTCAGCATCGACACGGTGCTGAAACAACTTCAACAAATGCGTTCAGGAAACATTACGACTGCCGCGCCAATCGCTGCTGCTCCCACTCGCTCTTTTGAAAACGCCGCGCAAAAAGTTCAGCCAAAAGCGAGTGAGCCTGTGCGTCAAGTGAGTGCATCGCCAATCGAAACTCCAGTTGCGCCCGCGCATCAAGATTTGGAACAACTCTGGACACAACTCGTCGAATCCATCGGGCGCGCCAGTCCATTTGTGCGCGCTTATTTCGTCGAGGCACATCCAGTCTCGTTCGCAAAAAACGTTCTGACGATTGGCTTTGATCCAGAATTTTCCGATCACATTGCGCTGGTGGACAACTCGCGCAACCACACTCTTGTCCAAACAAAACTTTCGGAAATGGGCTATTCGAATTCGCAGGTGAAATTTGTCAAAGCGGAAGCGCCAGCGCATCGGATGCGAATTGCCGAACCTGCGCCAGCGCCCGTTTCCGCTCCGGCAAAAGCTGAAAGCATTTCACCTTTGCGTCCTTCGCTCCCTTCGTCGGCTGCGCGAGAAATCCCCGCAGCCACGAAAACCAAAACCGAATCGGTTCCGTTCAACAGAGACGATTTCAAAAACGATCCGTTAATTCAAAAAGCATTGGAAATTTTCAAGGGCCAAATCGTGGATGTCCGCTCTTGAAATTCGTCACTCGCAATTCGAAATTCTAAATTAAAACTATGTCCAGCATCGGAAAACTCATGAAACAAGCTGCGCAAATGCAGCAGAAGATGGAAACCATCCAGGCGCAACTCGCGGCCCGCACCGTCGAAGCGACGAGCGGTGGCGGCGCGGTGAAAGTTATCGCGAAATGCGACGGCACACTCGCCTCAATTAAAATCGATCCGCAAGCACTCAATCCTTCCGATGCGCAATTATTGGAGGACATGATTTTGGGCGCGACGAATCAGGCGCTCAACCAAGCCAAGGAAATTTCCAACGCCGAAATGGGCAAAGCGACGGCGGGATTCAGTTTGCCCGGAATGATGTAGATAAAGTCAGTTCGTGAAATGAAACGCTCGACCTCACCCCGGCCCTCTCCTCCGAGGAGAGGGGGAATCAAATTCCGCTTCCCTGAAAAAACCAGTAGCTGGATTTGCCATAGCCCATCGAAAATCAGAAACGCCCAATTGATATTCCCTCTCCTCGGGGGAGAGGGTTAGGGTGAGGGCGAACAACAATCAAATATCGCTATGATTTCAAGGCGAGCCACCAGGTTAAAATTGTTGCGCCCGTCAGCAGAATCACAAAAAAAGAATTTCCAAATTTTCCGCGAACCGAATTTGGTAAAAAGTGCAAGACCGCTCCGAGTAGCGCGCCGAACATAAATCCGCCAACGTGAGCGATGATGTCCGTCCCTTCCGAAAACCCCATCAGCACTAGAACCAAAATTGCCGCCGCCGCGCCGCGTCGAATCAAATGAGTCGCGCCCGTCGTGCGCCACGCGGCGATTCCTTCAGAAGCCAATAATCCGAGCGCGCCCATGACCATTCCAGAAGCACCCAGGCCTCGGTGCGTTTCAGGATAAATCAGCAACCCCGCAAAATTTCCAGCGGCTCCCGCAAAAAAGGCCGCCAGCAACGCGATCCCCGGACCGCAACGAGCCATCGCCATTCCGAAAAGAATAAAACCGGTTGTGACATTGGCGATGAGATGCGCGGCATCAGCATGCAAACAAATCGCGGTGAATATTCTCCACCATTGACCATGCGAAACCGCTTGGCTGTCCATCATCCCCAAACTCTTCAAAGACGAAGCGGGCTGCTCGCTTAAAATAAAAAACGCCACGAATAAAAGACATGGCGCGAAACTTCCCCAATGAAATATCAAACCGGTGCCGGGAAGTTTTTGTCGCCAGTTCCAGCCGCGATTTTCACGTTGATACAAATCAATCGCAGCAAGAGCCCGTTCGTAATCCGTGTCGGAAACGAGCAATGCCCAATTTTCTTCGTGTGTGATCGTAGTTTCGATTTCCTGACTCGCGAGCACGAGACTCCAATCCATCGCTTGACGTTTTGAACGCGCTGGGATTTGTAAAGGTTCCATCTTGGCGAAATAAATTTTAGCTGTTATCTTTAAGCATCAGTCAGTGATACCAGACTATGTGTTTTGCCAACATAGAGATTGGGAGCGCGAATTTTCTCCGGGACTTCTTTTCTCCAAAATTTTTCACAAAAGCGCGGCACACAATATGCAGCTTTTCTGGAAATCCCAAATAACTATGAAAATGATCCAACCCAATTGCCGGATCCAATTCACAGGCGAAGACATCGACTTCATCACGCGCGTTCTGGGTGCGAAGATGAATTCCGCCGACTGCCTCGTGAAACTGCTGACCGAACCGGAAACGCGCGACCTGATTCTCGACGACGAAGCGTTGTTCCGCGCTCTGCTGGAAGAGACCGGCTGTCTCCGCGTCTCCAACCATTTTTATTTTTACGTTTTGGTTCGGCAGGTTTTGCGTCGTGCAGGAATTGAAGATCGCGCCGTGGCAGATTACGTCGCTGAAATGTTGACGGAATATTCCCGCATCGAACAAAGTCGCTGCATCGTCCCCGGCCAAACCAATCCGCTGGATTATTTTTTCGAAATGCTTGGGGCGTTACGGACGGCAGATGAGCGAACGACGTTTTTGCTGCGTGCGCACATCGGCAATCATTCCCTCTTTTTGTCCGGCGTGTTTCCAGAGCGAATTCGTTTCCGCGCTGAATCAAAAGGATTTCCAGATCTGAAATATTATCAGGAAGTTGGCCGGACAAATTATCGCGTCGCCAGCGATCATCGTCTTGCCCAAAGATACGAACTCGCTCCGATTTTTCACACGCTCGCCGAAAATTTCGAACCAGCGCGCCGCGCGTTGAACGATTTATCCGAACGCATTTTCTCCCTCGGCGACAATGACCGTTTTGTTCACGCGCTTTTGCGGCAGAGTGAGCAGAAAAATTGAACCCACGAATGGACACCAATCCACACGAATATTCCAAAAGAGATCAAGTAAAGCCAAGGAGCGCGGCCTTCAGGCCGCTTCAAGCAAATTGATTCCAGTGATACTCCAGCTTTCTTGGGATTTTAATATTGAAGCGGTATAAATGCCGCGCTCCGTTTTAATTCTCCCCTCATTCGTGTGGATTGGTGTCCATTCGTGGTTGAAAATTACCACCCAAATTGCCGAACAAATTGCAAAGTTTTCGCTGGTGATTCCTGCAAAATGGTTTGCCA
>JBDSLX010000409.1:0-7881 GCA_039916145.1 Verrucomicrobiota bacterium
CAAACCGGCGCTCCGCCAGGCCAAGACATTTCGTAAAAAAATCATGTGGAATAATTCTGATGGATAATCAAGGCAACTTCGTCGCATCACCGCCGCGCGGCAACTCCTTTTCTACCAAACCGACACGGCGCGCTGCGGAATCTTTGGCGTGCTTCCACCAACGCAGCAATAAATCCATTCCCGCGTGCTCGACGGCCAATGAATCTTCCCCCGTCACAACCAGCCATTGTTCCTGGTTCGGATCGGTAAAGCGTTCGACCTGACCGGACTTCAGCTCGGGGCGTTGTGCGCTCGCAAAAGCAATCCGTTCGTTTGATTTCGGTGTGCCAACCATGATCAAGTTGCGCAACTGGCCGGTAAACTTCGGCAGATCATTTAATTGAATCATTTCGATTGGCTGGCCACTCGCACTCTCCAAAGTGCTGGCGATGGCAAAAGCCGTTTCCACTTCCAAGACTGGCGCGTCAACTCCATAAACAACCACAACGGGTCGTTTGAAATCGATATTCAATTCTTCCGCCGCACCGCGCGGATACCCCACCGACGATTTGCTTTCCATATCCAATTTTGGCGTGCCTGCAAGCCGTGCTTCGATCCAACCGTAACGCAATTGGCCATCGCTGGTTTCAATTCGCAGAAAGCCCTGATAAAAACCGGGCGTTGCATCCAATGTTTTGAGCGTGAGGGGGACGGAAAAAGCTTCGCCCGCTTTCAGTGTCGTTTTACCCAAACTTTTTGATGTCACCGTGAGGTTGGTTGAGGATTCAATCACAATTGTGAAATTTAATGCGTGATTGCTTGCATTCTTAATTTTAACGACGGCTTTGGCTGCGCCGTGACCGTCGAGGTTAACAATGACTTGCGGAACTTCGAGCAATCGCAAGGCATCCTCTTCGCTGCTGTATTTTTTAATCAACTTCATCAATTCCAGTGCTTCGAGCTTGGCCCGGCGGCTCAGATGGATGAGTTCGTAATGTCGTAAAATATTTCCACGACCGGAACGGGGATTGGGCGCCATCGTTTCATTAAATTGAAATTGATACATTTCGGGAATTGCGCGAGTGGAAAGCATGTTGTCGAAAATCGCGGGATAAACTTTGGCGCGCGCCGTCGGCGTCATACGAGTCAATTGCCGCCAATTGTATTCGGTGACAACTGGTGGTTTGCCAATTTTGCTGGAAAAACTTCCGAGCGCCAACGCATAGCCGCGCGCAGTCGGGATGGCCTCAAGCGAATCCACATAGGAATGCAGGCCGACGCGGTCAAAGGGAATGCCGAGCCTTTCGAGACGATTGAACATTCCAGTGTTGTTGTAACCGGTGAGATGCACCCGCACGTGCGGCGCGGCTTTTTTGACGGCGGCATAAGTCGCTTTCCATTGCGGCGGGCGGTCGAGCGGAATGCCCCAGATGAGAACTTCATTTTCAATTTCCACCGTGTCAATGACATCGCCGTAACGCGTGAGTAATTCAACGATGGCGGCGTCCGTCGCGTAAGTATCAAGCATCGCTTGCAGTTTCAAATGGCGCAGTTCGCCGAAAAGAAAATCGAGATATTCCGTCCGCACATTTTTCGGAATCGCGGCGAGCAACTCGAGATGATGCAGACGGATGAATTGAAATCCCATCGCTTTGGCGATGCGCAGATCGCGGCGGATGTCATCGGCGAATTCGCGCCAGCGCAAAACGGTATCTGCCGCCAACGGCCAAAAGGCCTCGCGATCCATGCCGGGCAATTTCAAGGTGTCAAAATTTTCTCCGAGCGTGGAGTAAGGAAAATAACTCGTGCCGAACTTCACGGACTTCACGCCGAAAGAAATCGCCGCGCCATCGGAAGTTTTGCGTTGTTCGTTGTAGCTCGTGTAGCCGACCAACATCTGGTCCGTCTCAGCATCGCTAAATGATTTTTTACTCAACACCAAACGGGACGAGAATTTCACACCTTCGCCGCGAGCCGGGAGCGTATTTTCCGCCAGGCGGTCGCGATAAGATTTGATATTCGACCGCGCAATTTCCGTGATGGAATAAAATTTATGGCCGACGGTTTGCACTTCCTGTCCGAGCTGCGGAAGACTTGCGCCTTCGTAGCGGGGCTGCTTGTAGGTGTTCCTGGTCGAGTTATCCAACACGGTGAACGAAGGGGCAAAATCATTCAGCCACGCCACGGTCACGCCATTTCCAAAAACGTTTCGGACCCAATCCACGCCGCGTTGCGTGAACTGATGTCGTCCTTCCTCCAAACGAAATGGCGAAGCGGAGTTTTCGCCAAGTGGCGCGATGCGGTTGTCGTAACAAAGCATCCTGGATTTCGCGGTGGGTTGCTCCCAGCGGCACACGACCGCAGCGTAAACTTTCGCATTTTCATCCGCAGATTCATTGGTGAATTCCGCATTCACATCTAAAAAACCATTACGATATGCGAGCAATTCAATCCTCAGTTTCAATCCAGCTTTGACCGTCTCTGCACTCCACAAGTCGAAAACCGCCCCGTGTGCTGTCTTCTGAAAAATGAAGGGCAACGCTTTGAAGGCAGCATCAAAATCTTCGGGAGGCGGCTGCTTATCATCTTGAGACGTGGCTTTCGCCGACTTCAAAAAAATGTCCCAGCTCAATTGCCCCAATTCTTTGCCGGAATAAATCAGCGCGACACCGTGGGACGCTGGCTTCACTACAAATGCGTTTTGCTCCGCGATAGTTCCCGCTTTGATGGCAATTTCGTTTTTTCCTCCGGGCGCGACATCGGCGATCAGCACAGCGTTGCTGCCAAGCATCTGCACGGGCTTTCCATTCGCCATCCACTGGCCTTCGCCAAGCGCCAACCCGCGAATGGTAATGGGCATGTTGATTCGGAACGGTTGGTTGTTTTCGAGCCGAAGCGTTGGAAGCGTTTCCGCAACGGCTAGAAACGTCCACGTCGCTCCGCAAAGTAAAAGACTGGAGCCGCGAATAAGTATCGATGGTTTCATGGAGACTGGCTTGATCCGAAATTTACTTTCAAAAACATAAGCGTGTTCTTGTCGGCGTCATGGACGTAAATCGCACGACCGTTGTTGGTTAACCGGCTTCGCCGGGAACGGTTTGCCTGGATGCCGCGACCTTGCATGAAAATTGGTGTTGGCTGGTCATTCACAAAATTCTCCGCGCGGCGATGCGTTCAGGGAGCGGAGCAAGGCCCGGTGGACCGACGGATGATCAACTCCTCCAGGACAAAAATGGTTCGCGCTTTCGGGGTGGCGTCCTGGCGTTGTTGACACACCAGCGAAACGGATTGTTCAGCGACGCGATTGGCGGAGAGCGCAAAGGTGGTCAAAGCCGGACGCCAATATTTACCCATAGTTGAATCGCCAAAACCGACGACGGAAAAATCTTCCGGGCAGCGCAATCCGTCATCGCCAGCCGCCGAGAGAAGGCCCAGCGCTATCGCGTCGTTGATGCAAATGGCGGCGGTTACCTTTGGATGGCGCTGTAGCAGACGCCGGAAACCGCTAACACCACCTTCAAATCCAAATTCAGTCACGTTAAGTATGAGTGATTCGTCGTATTTCAGCCCGGCCTCTTCGAGCGCCCGTCGGTAGCCTTTGAGCTTGCAAAGAGTGGTCTTAGGTCGCGTCAATGAATCGGACATCAATCCGATGCAACGATGGCCAAGCTTGATCAGATGGCTGGTGCCTCTACAAAATGAATCTTCTCGGTCTTGAGTCACGGTGGAAATGCCATCGGGACTGTCAGGTAACAAATCTACCACTGGAACGCCTTCGGCAGCCAATTGATTCAAATAACTTTCACGCATTGCAGGCGAATCCCACAACACCAGTAATCCGCCCACATTGTTCAATAACCTCCGTTTGAGAAAAGCCTCAGCCTCCGCATCGTTATCGGCCACATGGACGGTTAATTCAAATCCCTGAGCGATGGCCGCCCGGCTGATGGCCATGGCCGTCGCGGAATGGGATGTCGCGAGGTCCCAAGTTACGATCAACAATATCACCTGGTTCGTATAGCCACGCTGAAGAGCACGTCCAATGGGATTAAATTTGTAGCCGAGTTGGTCAACCGCCTCTCGCACGCGCTGTTTGGTTGCTGCCGTGATCCGGGCGGCGTGCACGTTGTTGTTGAGGACATAGGAAACTGTGGACGTAGAAACATTGGCTTCGCGCGCCACGTCTTTCAGGGTTGCCCGAATATTTGCAGGCGGTTTCATTATAAATGACTACACGGATGTTCACCAGAGAACCGGGCTACTGTCCAGATTAACCGGCAAAAGTCTGATTTCTCCCGCTTGGCCTTTGTGGTTCGACACGCAAGTGTTTTGCGGATGGACGGGAAGGATTCGGGTTTCTAATTTATTGAATCGTACCGCACCGCCACACCCGTTTGTT
The DNA here is from genome assembly GCA_039916145.1 of Verrucomicrobiota bacterium. Classification (GTDB taxonomy): domain Bacteria; phylum Verrucomicrobiota; class Verrucomicrobiia; order Limisphaerales; family CANJXF01; genus CANJXF01. The sequence goes on from JBDSLX010000409.1 coordinate 4,379, forward strand.
TCTTCTTTCGCGAGTGAACTGAGCACAGTATTTCAGTGGCGATTTCCGATTTACCGAATTGGGCGCTTGCGTTCATTGAAAACTCTTTGATATTGTCCGCGCCGACGTTGACGAGTGTAAAACGAATACAGAGAATCAGGGTAGGCGTCGCTTGCCGTCGTAATTGTTTCACGGCCTAATCCGGGAGCACCGTCAAATCGAGAGGTTGGAATACTTGGTGACTTTTGCCCACGTGGCGGAATTGGCAGACGCGCTAGATTCAGGTTCTAGTGAGTAACATCGTACAGGTTCAAGTCCTGTCGTGGGCACCAAACCGGTTAAAGATACTGACGGTCCAAAGGCGATGCCGACGCGCTAGTCCCAATTGACGATTTGCCATCTCAACGTAAACTCTCCCGCTCGTGGCCGCAGATCAAAACCGATTCTTCGCCTTCGATTGAACAATTTATTTCCATGCTGACCATTCGTGATTTGAAAATGACTTTGGGAGCGCGCGTTCTTTTTGAGAATGCCAAGCTCCAGATCAATGCTGGCGACCGCGTCGCGCTCGTCGGGCCGAATGGCGCAGGCAAATCGACGCTGTTCTCCATCGTCCTCGGCCAAAAGGAACCCGACACCGGCGTCGTCGAACGCGACATCTGGACGAGCGTTGGTTATTTGCCGCAGGAAGCTGAAGCGCTCGGCGACGAAACGGTTTTGGATGTGGCGACGGGGCGCGTCGAAGAATTGCCGCGACTCGAAAAGCAATTACGCGAACTCGAAGCTGCTGGCGACGTTTCCAGCGCCGCCTATTTTGAAGCGCACGCCAAGCACGACGCGTTGGCCGATCACGACGTGGAAACCAAGGCGAAGAAAATGTTGCGCGGCCTCGGTTATCGCGACGCAGATTTTGATCGCCCCGCGCGCGACATGAGCGGCGGCTGGATCATGCGCGCGCGGCTCGCCCGTTTGCTCGTGATGGAACCCGACCTTCTCTTGCTCGACGAACCGACGAATCATCTCGACCTTCTCTCGCTGCTTTGGCTCCAGAAATATTTGAAGAATTATTCCGGCGCACTGCTCCTCATTTCGCACGACCGCCAGTTCATGGACGAAATCGTCACCGAGGTTTACGACATCTATGAGAAAAAATTGATCGCCTACACTGGCAACTACACCGATTTCCTCCGCCAACGCGAAGAACGTTACGAGCAACAACTCGCCGCGCACAAAAATCAGCAGAAAGAAATTCAAGCGCTGCAACAATTCGTGGATCGTTTTCGTTCCGTGACTTCCAAAGCGTCGCAGGCGATGAGCAAGCTCAAGCAGATCGAGCGCTTGGAACTCATCGAGAAACCGACGCCGCCGAAGAAACCTTTTCGTTTTCAGATTCCGCAACCGCCGCGCGGCGGACAACGCGCCGTCGTACTGAACAAAATCCACATGGCTTACGGCACGAATAAAGTTTACGAGGGACTCGACCTCACCATCGAACGCGGCGAACGCACCGTGCTCGTGGGGCCGAATGGCGCGGGCAAATCGACGTTGCTGAAAATTCTCGCGGGCGTCGTGGAATTTCAGCAAGGCGAACGCGACATCGGACACAGCGCGAAGATCGGTTATTTCAGCCAACATCGCGCCGCGACACTCGACGCTGAAAAAAATGTTCTCGACGAAGTTTTAGCCAGCGCACCGAACATGCCGGAAGATGAAGCGCGCGCCATCCTCGGTTCTTTTCTTTTCCGCAAAGATGACATTTTCAAAAAGACTGCCGTGTTAAGCGGCGGCGAAAAGACCCGGCTCAATCTCATCAAGTTCCTGGTCGATCCGCCGAACCTGTTGCTCATGGACGAACCGACGACGCATCTTGATATTCATACGGTCGAATCACTCACACTCGCGCTGGAACGTTACGAAGGGACGCTTGTTTTCATTTCCCACGACGTCCATTTCATCAAACAACTCGCGACCAAAGTCCTGCACGTCAACGCTGGAAAAATCACGAGCTACGTCGGCGGCTACGATTATTTCCTCGATAAAACCGGCGCGCTCGACGACGAACGGGCTGCCCTTACGGCAGGGTGATGAAAGATGTAGCGTTCGGCCTGTGGTCGAAATGTTTATCCCGAAATCCGAATCGAGCCATAGGCTCGACGCAACTGCACGCGCGGAAATTTTATTGGCTCAATCGGAAAAACTGCTGCGTGCCGGAGATGGGATTGGTCACGGAGTTCTGGCCGTTAATGACCACCGGCGCAGGATGATTGGTATTCCAGACCGCTGGCGAAACAAGGTTCGTCGTGGATTGCAACGTGAAACCGGTCGAGGGCGACGGCCAGGAGAGCACCACCGTATTCTCTGTCGTCCGGGCGACGGTAAGCGACGGCGGGATTGCGGGATACTTGAGCGTTGCGAAATCGTAACTACTGCCGATGCCAGTTGATTGCCCCGTCACGACCACGTTGCCGCTGCCGTCCACCGCCACGGCTTGGGCGTAGTCATCGCTGTTCCCCGGACCGTTGTAAAGATTCGTCCATAGCGCCACTCCCGCTCCTGAATACGCTATCGCCGCGTAATCGTAATAACCGTTCGTGTCATACGAACGCCCCGTCACGACCACGTTGCCGCTGCCGTCGACCGCCACGGCCTTGGCTTGGTCAGTGCTGTTCCCCGGCCCGTTGTAACGATTCGTCCACAATGTCATGCCCGCGCCTGAAATCTTAATCGTCGCGTAATCGTCGGAACTGCCGATGCCAGTCGAATACCCCGTCACGAACACGTTGCCGTTGTTATCGACCGCCACGGCTTTGGCTTGGTCATAGCTGTTCCCCGTCGCCGGCCCGTTGTAACGATTTGTCCACAACGCCACTCCCGCTCCCGAATACTTGATCGTCGCGTAATCGGCAAAACTGGCGAAACCAATCGAAAATCCCGTCACAAACACATTGCCGCTGCCGTCCACCGCCACGGCGTAGGCGATGTCATCGCTGTTCCCCGGCCCGTTGTAACGATTCGTCCACAACGACACGCCCGCTCCTGAATACGCAATGGTCGCGTAATCGAAAGAACTGCCGATGCCAGTCGACCACCCCGTCACGAACACGTTGCCGCTGCCGTCCACCGCCACGGCTTCCGTTAGGTCAGAGTTGTTCCCCGGCCCGTTGTAACGATTTGTCCACAACGCCACGCCCGCTCCTGAATATGCTATCGTCGCGTAATCGGTAGAACTACCGCTGCCAAGCGAACGTCCCGTCACGACCACATTGCCGCTGCCGTCCACCGCCACAGCTCTACCGCTGTCAGAGCCGTTCCCCGGCCCGGCGTAACGATTAGTCCACAACGCTACGCCCTCACCTGAATACTTGATTGTCGCGAAATCGTTACCACCGTTGCTGCCAATCGAAGATCCCGTCACAAACACATTGCCGCTGCCGTCCACCGCCGTATCTAAGGCGTAGTCATAACTGTTCCCGGGCCCGTTGTAGAGATTCGTCCACAACGCCACGCCCGCTCCTGAATACTTG
>JBDSLX010000410.1:0-2778 GCA_039916145.1 Verrucomicrobiota bacterium
GACAATGCGGATGCCGGCGTCACGGTTATCTCAACCCCATCATCCGGTTCTCTGTTCCCGCCAGGAACCACGGTCGTCTTTTCAACCTCCGTGGATCAGAACGGCAACAGTAACAATTGCAGCTTCACCATTACCGTTTCGGAAGCTCCCATTATCCTGAGCATCAAACGCAAGAGCGCGAACAACGTTGAGCTGATGTGGCCAGTGAGTTGCGCCTCTTATCAGCTCGAACAATCATCGGTCGCCACGGTCCCCATGGTTTGGACCCCCAACTCCTCGCCGGTGATAGTGACGAACTACCAAAACATCGTGACCATACCGCATGGTGGAACAAATCGCTTCTTCCGGTTGCGCTCGCCCTAAAGCAGTTCACCCAGGCGAAAGATAAAACAAACGAAGGGCCGACTTTACAGTCGGCCTTTCACATTTTTTCCATAGCGAGACGCTTTATGGAGAGGGCTAAGGAATTATAAATTCCCCGCACCGCGTTGTCTTTCACATTCCGTAGTGAAGAAATGTTAAAAGCCCCTGATTTTCACTGCCAAAAACGGAATATATTTTCGAAAAATTTAATTTTCCATTGACGCTTTTTCATCAATTCTTATTCTCTTTCCTGTCAACACATTGCCGGTGGCAATCTCCCTTGACCGGCAGAAAATCCCCGGTGAGAGTAAACTTGCGACGCCTCAAAACGTCTCAGGCCAAATCGGGTTAACCATATTCATTTCGTTCTTTGAAATATTTACGGCCCACGCCCCTCATTTTTGTAGCCCGGTTGTTCCCCAACGGCATTCGTCCTTTCTCTCCTGGGGGAGATAACCGAGGTGAGGGCAAGCAACCCGTTCTGAAGAAACAAATAGGAAATGACCGTCAAAACGAAATTGGGTAAAGAAAAGATAAAGTTCTGGTCAAGGCTGCGGTTCGACTCACTCAACGTTCAATTTTTGTCCAAATCCGGTAAACTTTTGGTCAAGATCAACGTTCTCTCCTCTGGGGGACTTAATCTGCGGAGGAACTCAGCGAAATGAATTCGGGGAAGCGAATGCCCACCGAGGGCCGAATAGGTATCCTGGTCTATCCCTGTTCAATACTCCTTTGCTGAAAAATAAATTAAGCGGTAAAGAAAGGTAAAACTTGGTAATGTTCTAGCGCTGTGCCTGCGGCTCAAAAGGCAGTAACCGGTAAAAAATGGTCAAATTCGGTAAACAAACCGGGAGTACTAAAGCCCATTGCCGGAAGCGGTCGCGCGCCACAGCCCCTTTTTGGTCTGTTCGTTGACACATGCGCGTTGCGTGTTTAGCCTTTCGCCCCATGTCACGATTGCCGTTTGAAGCGTTTCTCGCGCTCCGCTATTTGCGGCCTCGTCGAACTTTTGTCTCCGTAATTACGGTCATCTCCATTATCGGAGTGATGCTCGGCGTCGCAGTGTTGATCATTGTGATCAGCGTAATGAGTGGTTTTGATCAGGAATATCGCAACCGAATTCTTGGTTTCAACGCGCACTTAAAAATCTCACAAGTCGATTCCGTGACGGGCCACGATGAACCGTTGATCGATTTCGCGGCCATCAGAAGAAGGGTCAGTTCAAACCAAAATGTGGTGGGCGTTGCGCCATTTATTAATGGGCAGGTGCTGGTCAAAACGCAACCATATGAGGGTAAGGGTAATCCAAAAGTAGCCGCGCCAGTGCTTCGTGGAATTGATCCTCAATTCGAAAGCGGAGTGAACGTATTACCTAAAAGTATAGTTGATGGTGAATTTGATGTGAGCGGATCGGGTTTGTTGGTCGGTCGCGATTTTGCTCACGGATTGGAATTGGCAGTGGGAGATCGTGTAGTGATCTATTCACCGGGCAGTCTGGAAAAGATGGAGCGCACGCGCGGCCAAACCAACGCGGAGCTTGAGTTGCCTGAGGAATTTGTGGTGCGCGGAATTTTCGATGTGGGTTACGGTCAATACAATTCTTCCATCATCGTGAGTTCATTGAAAAACGCCCAGCAGTTATATGAGCTTGGCGAAAATTCGGTGCATGGATTGCAAGTGATGCTGCGCGACCCGTTTCAAGTTGAGGCCGTTCACCAACAACTCACGCGGGATCTTGGCCCAAATTTTTCCATCCTGACCTGGCCAGAAGAAAACCCCCAGATTTTCAACGCGCTCGCCGTCGAAAAGAACATGATGTTTTTCCTCCTTTTTTTCATTATGATCGTCGCCGGATTCGGCATTGCCAATTGCCAGATTACTTTCGTTGTCCAGAAAACGCGTGAGATCGGAATTCTCAAAGCGCTGGGCGCCAATAATCGTCAGGTGCTCTGGATTTTTCTGAGCCAAAGTCTGGTTGTCGGATTCCTCGGCGTCGGACTGGGACTTGGCATGGCGTTGCTCGCTTTAAATTATCGAAACGAATTTCTCGCTTTGATGAACCGCCTGACGGGCTTCGAATTATTGCCCGCTGCGATCTACCAGATTTACGAACTGCCCGCCTCTATTCAGTTGAGCGATATTTCAATTATTTGCGGAACTGCTTTTATTACTTGCATTCTCGCCGGACTTTTTCCCGCGTGGAAAGCGTCGCGGCTGCAACCGGTGGAGGCGCTTCGCTATGAATAACAGTCGCCAGGCTTCGGATTTGAAATCGGAAATTCCAAATCAAGCGCCGTTGTTGGAAGCGAAAAAGGTCCACAAAATTTACACCATTGGAAAACGAAAACTTGAGGTGCTGCGCGGCGTTTCGCTCGCGATGAATGCCGGAGAGTTTGTCGCGTTGCGCGGCGCATC
>JBDSLX010000411.1:0-2358 GCA_039916145.1 Verrucomicrobiota bacterium
GAGCCGCGTAAACGCGGAACTCCGAACTTTCGGAACTGAAATTTTCCCCACCGGATTAAAGGCCCAGTGGGCTTTGTATTCCGCGCCTTGTTTTATCCACTGGCGAATCAACGCAATTTCCTCCGGACTGATTTTCAAATGGCTGTCCGGCGGCGGCATTTGGTCATCCGGATCGGTGCTCGTGATGCGGCGGATGACTTCGCTCTTCTCCGGTTTGCCCGGAACAATGGCGCGCGTGCCGGTCTTTTTATCGCGGAGCGCAATGGCATTTTCCAAAACATCCAAACGCAAATCAGCTTTGCGACTTTTGGCATCCGGCCCGTGACATTTGAAACAACGATCCGAAAGCAGCGGTCGAATTTGAAAATTAAAATCGACGCGTTCCTCGGCTCCGCCAGCGCCCAGGCGTCCAGCGAAAAGGACGATGGAAAACAAAATTAAAACTCGACCAGACACGAAGCAATTCTAACCAACCCGCGTGCCAAAACGAAATGGTTCTTTTTTTGTGGATCCAGGATGAGATCTCTCCGACTGCTGCTGGTTGAGGAGGTTGCTTTATCTAATACTCTGAAGTTCCTTTATGGAAAATCGGAAGGGGGGACTTCACAAATGGAAAACCAATTTTCTCCAGGTCGGAACGCAGATTAGTTATCTGGGTGTCGGTAAGGTTTCGCAACGGCATCCGCACTGGCCCGCAGTCGATCCCAACCATCTTCATTATGGCTTTGGCGGCGGACAAACCACCGTGGCGGATCATGACTTCGATGATTTGGATGGCTGAGTATTGATGGGCGCGGGCTGATTCCAAATCGCCATCGGTAAACGCAGCGATGACTTTTTGATAAATTGCGGGCATATAATTATACGTGCTGCCCACCGCGCCGGTCGCTCCAAGACTCAATGCGCAAAAAAGAATTTCATCGCGTCCCCAAGAATGTTGAATCTTCCGTCGGGTGAATTTGATTCCGGCGAGATTGGGAATGCGTCCGTTCGCGGCTTTAAGAAAATCAATCATCGGGAAATCACGCTGGTCATCGCAGGCATGTCTTAAGGAGAAATTTTCGTCCACCACACTTCGGCAGTGCGTTCGCGTGGACGAGCTTCGCCATTGATGACGACGGCGTTGCCCCGCCATTCGACCACCGGCGCAGTGGCGCGGGAAAAAGGAACTTCGCCCACAATCGACCACGAATGGTTTTTCAGATCAAACGCCAGAATGTCACGCGGAAAACCGGGATGCGCTGAAACCGGCTGAAAATCGGTTTTCGTTCCGTCATCGCCGCTGAAGATCAAAAGTTTATTGCCTGCTTGCACGGCGGGTGAGGGCGCGGCGACAACCGCGCGCGGTAAAACGGCCAATTGCACCCAGCCTTTTCCAGGAGTGTAGCGATAAGCGTCGTGCAAATATTCCCGCGCGGGTTTTCCGTCTGCACCCATTTTCAATTTCGTTCCGCTGAACAAATAAAAAGAGCCATTCGCCACGCCAGCGACCGCCAACATGCGCTCCGGCCCGGGCCACGGTTCCAATTCTTCCCAGCTTGGATTTTTTTGGCCGAGATCCAATTTCCAAAAAGTTTTTTGGGCGGTAGTGGAAGAAGGAGTTTCGATTCCGCCCGCGATGTAAATGGTCTGGTCGATTATTTCGCCACAATAATTCGCGCAGGGTTTCGGAAGAGTTGGGAGCGGCGTGAAATTTATTTTTCCATCGCGCCACGACATTTGAAAAACATCCGCATGATGACCATCGGCATCGCTGCCGCCGATGCAAACGATTCCGTCTTTCGTGGAAATGGAAACGCCGTAGCCAAGCGGGCGCGGCAGTTTGAAACCTGTTTGCCAAGTCGTGGTCGGACTTTCCAAAACAAACACGGAGTCATACCAGATTTTTTTGAAATCCGTTCCCCACTTGTCGCCGACGATATTTGCTCCGCCCGCGACGATGAGCGCGCCGTTGTGAGTTCCGGCAAATGCGCCGGCAAAACCCTCAGGATCAGGAATGGTCGGCAGTTTTTCCCAATGAAGATGAGTGGTGGTCGTGGAATGAGAATCGAGATTTTGGCAGGCGGAGAGAATCATAATGAATGAGAGAAACGTGAAAAGTGAGAGGGGAACTTTGAACATCAAACATCGAACGTGCAACATCGAAGGGACGCTTCCTGGATTGGGCGTTCGGTGTTCGATGTTCAGTGTTCGATGTTTTTTCATTTCGCCGTTTTCGGTAACGAATCTTTTCCATCCGTCAACCATTCCAAATTAAAGCGCGCGACGGTGAGCAGTTTTGGACGTTCATAAAAACAGAGAATGGTTCCGTCGGGCAGCACGGCGAGATCGGAGTAGGCGCTCGTTCCGGGTTCCAAA
>JBDSLX010000412.1:0-2805 GCA_039916145.1 Verrucomicrobiota bacterium
ATTTTTGCGCAAGACATCGACTGGGAACGCCTCGATCTCGTCAAAGAAAATTATCTCCGCTTGGGAATCTCCTGCATCGAAACATCCATTGCTCCCAAGGAAATCATCGAAAAACCATCTCTGCGTTTCGACCGGATTTTAGTCGATGCGCCCTGCTCCAACACCGGCGTGATGCGGCGGCGAGTTGATTTGCGCTGGAGAATTGAACCGGAAGAAATTGCCCGACTGCGTCAGGAACAACTCGATTTGCTCCGCCGCGCCGCGCCGCGATTGAAGCCCGGCGGGACTTTGGTTTACAGCACATGCAGTCTTGAGCCGGAAGAAAATCAGGAAGTCGTCGAGCGGTTTCTTGAGGAGCAAAAGGATTTCAAATTGGAAAGTCAGCGGGAACTATTTCCATTTTCGGACAATGTTGACGGCGCTTTTATAGCCCGGTTTAAAAGGGATTAAGTTTGTTTGGTTCGCAAAGATTCCCAGACAAGGCATTTTTTCATCGCAAGTTGGATGTTTTCGGCACGATGGGATGGGCGAGCCATTTCAACAGATGGTTTTATCTGAGTTCTTTCCAAGGTTTTTGGTTGATTAGATGTGCGCCCGTTTGATGCGTCATGCCGCTTAAACCGTCCAACCTTGCCGATAGGGTGTTCGGATAAACTGGTCGGCTTCCGGCAGATTCTTAGCGCGCATATTTTTCCCGTCCCATTCAATCGTTTTTCCGGCGCGCAAAGTAAGATTGCCCAGCAAAACCATCTCGCTAAACGGTCCCGCCACATCGAAGTTTGAACAGGCCGCTGGTCCACCTTTGCAAGCGCGAATCCAATCAAAGTACGGATTATTGTCGGGAATGCGGGGAATCGTTGGCGGGGGTTTGACGTAATCTTTCATTTTCGATTCTGGCAATAAACTCAGGTTCATCCCGTAAGTGTCCGCAACAATTTTTCCTTTGCTGCCAATAAACAGCGAACCGCTTTCCGGCAAATCTTTGCTCATTTCATCTGGGCGTTTCGGTTGTTTGCCTCCGTCATACCACATCAGTGTGAGTGCGGGCGCGAGGCTGTCATTGCCCTTCAGTCGGCGTTGCGGAAATTCGTATCGAAGAATCGCCCACTCCGGCGCGCTTTCTTTAAACAACGGGGAAGATTCAACGATCCCCACGGAAGTTGGATCTTCCAAACTGAGCGCCCAATTCGGACCGTCCAAAACGTGGCAACCCATGTCGCCGAGCGCACCGCAACCGAAGTCCCACCAACCGCGCCAGGCGAATGGATGATAAACCGGGCGGTTGGCGCGTTTGTATTGTAGTTGATCGTTTTCGGGCCAGGTCTTCACGAATGGACGCATCGGCGCAGGCCCGATCCACAAGTCCCAATCTAGATTTGCGGGAACAGGATCTTGCCCTGATGGACGATTCATCCCTTGGGGCCAAATCGGGCGGTTGGTCCAGCAATGCACTTCTCGAATAGCGCCAATTGCGCCGCTCCAAATCATTTCGCATAACTCGCGGTTGCCGAAATGCGAGTGCCCTTGATTTCCCATTTGGGTGGCGACTTTATATTTTCGTGCAGCTTTGGTGAGTTCGCGCGCTTCCCAGATCGTGTGGGTGAGCGGCTTCTGACAGTAAACATGTTTGCTGCGTTGTATCGCCATCATTGAGGCATGGAAATGTTGATGATCGGGCGTGCTCACCGTCACTGCCTCCAAATCTTTTTGCTCGTCGAACATCTTCCGGTAATCGCGATAAAGTTTCGCCCCTGGATATTTTTGCGCGGCTTTGCTCAAAGTGGTTTCATCCACATCACAAAGAGCGACAATATTGTTGTCTGCGGCTGCACCGTCGAGATCGCTGGAGCCTTTTCCGCCGACGCCAATGCTGCCGATGTTTAATTTTTCATTGGCGGACTTGATGCGTCTGGGCGTACTGGAAGCGCAGCCGGTAATCGCCGCCGCACTGGCCGCGATGGCGGAATAATAAATGAAGCGGCGACGATTGAGGGCGAGAGTGATTTCTTTGGTGGAATTATTTTTTGGCACGGATTTGTCCTACGCTTCCGAAGCAAACTGCACAAGAAGATTTCTTTGAACACGCGGCTCGCGAATGGAAACTTATTTAATCAGAATACCCTTGGATGATGGGTGCGGGCTATCATTGACTCTCTGCGAGTCGAATGTGTTAAGCCATTTGGCAACATCGTCGCGGAAGTTCTGACGGTCTTCAATGGGCACCCCTTGCGGATCGAAACGGAGGCGGCGATGAACTGTTAAAATTTCAACGAGGTCTTCGGGATGAGGAACTGCGGACGAAAGGCGTTGCTGCCAGTGAGCCAGCGGTTCGCTGGGTTGTCGGCCAAAGCCAGCGTCCCTCATCTGCTCTTCAATTAAATAAAATTCCGAGTCCATTCCCGGCCAAATCGGTTGGCTGGACTGCGCTTGAGACGCGTTGCCCCGGCGACGTTTGTTGGAAAGAATTCGCCAGACCAAAAATAGAACCAGCGGGATGAGCAGCCATTTTAAATAGCTCGTGTAAGTGGTTTCGCTCCAGCGCCATTTCGAATATTGAAACTTCAGATTTGAGAAAAAATCAGAAATCGATTCCCAATTCGAGGCCTTGAAATTTTCAGCGCGGCCCGAGGACGCTGGCGTGGGGTCGAATTCTTCCCAGAGGTTTTTGTCTGCGCGATAAACCAAAGCCCAGGCATGCGCATCCCGTTCGCGGACCAGATAAGTTTTTCCTTTACGTTCCGATTCATCCACGACGTAACCAGTCGCGTAACGCGCCGGAATTTTGGCTTCGCGCAACAACATCAC